>NZ_CP018795.1 GCF_002139875.1 Campylobacter vicugnae | reverse complement strand
GACTTTTTCGCATTTTCGTTTTTTTCGCTTTAATTTTTTCAAAAAATTTTTCTTTTTTTTCATCGATTTCGCTTCGCTCAATCTAAATTCGGGGCGGGCTTGCTTCCTGGCATTTTTTCGCTTTCGCTCAAAAAAGCCGACCCGCGTATGTTCGCTACGCTCACCAACTTGCATACTAATCGCTCACTTTGTTCGCTCAATGCAAGTTGCACATATTTAGAATAAAATATTATGGGGTATAAGTGTTTTTTTGGGATTTATGTTTTTTAGCTCAAAAATACGCTTTAAATTAAAAAAGGGGGTAAAGGTATAGTTAGATATAGATTTAATATTATTTTGGATTTTAAGGGCTATTTTGTGCGTTTATGAGCTATCTACTCAAACCATGTTGCTGACTTTGTTTATTTTGCTGTTGTTGATTTTTGTTACTTCTAGAACTTTTATAGAAATTATTTTGCCTAATTAATTCAGCGTTTTCTTCTCTTAGCTCTTTGTTCTCTTGTATAAGTTTATTAAGCTCTGTATCTATGGCTTTGTTTTTATCTTGTTCAATTGTGCTTAATATCTTTTCTTTAACATCTCTGATATAGTCTTGTGGAGTTGATATTTTTGGCTCTCTTAGCTTTGTTTCTAAATATTTTTGTTGGTCTATAAGTCCGTATTTGCCTAAAGTAGAGTATAAGCTATATATATCATCTTTGTTATCCATAAATCGAGTATTTTCAATTTTATTGATAAAATTTAAATCGATTTGGGCTGGGCTCTTTTCTTTTTGTTCTTGTTCTAAGTTAAATTCTTTCAATTTAGCTTCTAGCTCTGATTTTTGCTGTTTTAATTTTTCTATTTCTGCTTCGTGTCGCTTGATGATATTTTGAAATTCTATTTCTAATTCTTGCTTAGATAGAATTTCAGTCTCTATCTCTTTATTTTTAGTTTCTAGCTCTATATTTTTCTCTTTTTCTTTCAAATAATTTTGCAATAAAGAGTTTAAGGTATCATCTAAAAATTCTTTTGTTGTTGGCTCTGCTTGTTTTTTTAAATTGCTGATATCTCTAAAAAATTCCTTTGGCAAATCTTTACCAGTGCAATCTTTGCGAAATTGCTCTATATATGCTTTAATCTCTTTACTGCTTAGCTTTTCTTGTTCTAGTTTAGTGTCTTTAAATTTTAGTTCTGCTTCTTTGCTCTCTAGCTCTTGTTTATGCTCTGCTTTTAGTTTAGCTTGTTCTTTGCGTTCAGCTTCTTTCATCTGAGCGTATTTGCGTGGCTCTACTCTTTCACGCTTTGAAATTCGCTTATCTATTCCACGCTCCATACCTAAAATTTCAGCCACTTCGGTTTGAATTTGGCGTAAAATTTTTGGATTGATAAGCTCTCTGCGATACATATTTTTTCCAGTTTGTTTGTCTAGAGTTATGAATTCTAAGTGAGCGTGATGGTTTATATGCTTTTCTCCGTTTTCGATATAGCCTTCATCTCGATGAATTGCGATTTGATAGCATTGAAATCCGTATTTAGTTTCAAAATGCTTAGCTAATCGTTCTAAATCTTGCATTGTGGTATCAGGCTTAATATTTACAACTGCACTCCACTCATAACTTTTAGCTTTAAAATTTGGAGCCTTTGGAGATTTATTTTTGTTATATGCGTTAATCGCATTTTCTATAATTTCATTTCTTAATTTTAATGCTTCTTTATGCGTTCTATTTACTTCGCAACCAATATCAGATATTAGATAGCTTGGCGGTAAATCTCTATCATTGTGCCTTGTTTGTATCGCATTTGATTTTTTAAAATTTATGCTTGATATAGCACTCATTAAAATAACTCGCTATGTGAGCCTATATTTAAACAATACAAAATTAATTTATCATCTTGTTTTTGATAAATTAGTAATAAATCTGGCTTTAAATGACACTCTCTAAAGCCTATTAAATCGCCCTTTAAGGCGTGGTCTTTGTATTTTGCTTCTAAGGTTTCATTATTTGCTAATTTAAATGAAATATTTTCAAATAATTCTCTTTCTTTTTGATTTAATTTCTTATATGATTTTTTAAATGACTTAGCAAATTCAATTTTCAGCATTTAAATATTCCATAGCGTCTTTATGATTGTCAAATGATATTACTTCATTATTTTTTACTTCATTTATTGCTTCTAAAAGCTCTTTACTTGGAGTTCTCCATTTTTCCATCAATGCATCTTTTACAAAGTGGCTCTTTTTGATTTTTTCTTTTAATTTATTTTCTATTCTTGTTTTTTCGGCTGCGATTTTTATTGTTTCTTTTTCTAAAGTATCAAGCATTACTTTAAGTTGTCTTTCGCTTTTTTCTTTTAGCTTTTCAATATAAAGATAGTCTGCATTATCGATTTGAGCTTGTGTCATATCTTCCCCCTTTTTTACTTGAAATTATAGCGAACTTGTTGAGCTAAAGTCAAGTAAAAAAGCAAATTATCTAACTTATGGCAGTGCCATTGTTTGGATAATTTGCAAATTATCCAAACATAAAAGGCTATTGCCATTTTATGAGTGGTAATTTGCCACTAGCGTGGAGCTATCTAGATAAATATATCACTCGACAAGCTCGTTAATATTTATCTAAATAATTTTATCTTTACATATCTTTCATTAATTCGCTTAAATCTGCCAAATTTGTATCTAAATCTTTTTTACTATCATCGCTTGAATTTTCGCTTTCAGTTTGTTCGATTTTTGGCAATAGTTCATCATCGCTTAATAATAAATTTTCATCAATCTTTATATCTAAATTTAGCTCACTGCCCCACGACTTCATCAAGGATAATTTTATAGAGTTGGATTTTTTTTCTATATCATTTAATTGAGTTTCAATTTGCTCTAATTGGGCGTATAAATTTTCTCTTTGCGATTGTAAGTCTTTACTCTCTAAATCTAGATTGTGAAGTAAGTCTGTTAATTTTTTTTCGGTCATTTTGTCTCCTTAAATAATTGGCTTAATAAATTTGTTACTTGTTCTGTTTCATCTCGTCTTTGATATTTGTCTTTATTTGCTCTACGATATTCAACTTCGGCTTTACCCTTTTGTATCGCTAATTCTAAATCAGCTAAATTAAAAAAATCAGTTCGACTAACATCATCGCTAACTTTTTTTGATATACAATCATAGTCTCTTACTATCGCCATAATCTTGCAGTCTGTTCGATAGCTATTATCTTCTACGCTTTCAATTAGATATAAATTATCATAGTATAATAAAACTTTGCCTACATATTTATCATAGGCTTTTTTAGCTCTTGCTTTTTCGGTTTGCTTTGCTAATTGCTCTTTAAAATTCATCTTTATTGATATTTCTATAATTCGCTTACCAATTTTTTTTGTTGGCTCATATTCTATAACGATATCGCTAGTCTCATTTATTTCATTTAATGCAGGTTCTAACACTTTTATTTTAAATTTTGAATAGTCTCTTAAACTTGTTGGTAGTTGCAATATCTCGTATAATTCATCTAAATTAAAAAGTGCTTGTTTATTTTTTTGATTTCTCATTTGTATCGCTAATTCGTAAAATCTAAAGCTATATTTGCCATTAAATTTAATAACATTTTCGATGCTATAATGGCTAAAATTATTTTTTAATTGCAATAAATAAGGGATTAAGGTTGGACTCATTTCAAATTCTATAATTCCTTGTTTGACTTTATATTTAAAAGCTGAAAACCAATTACAAGCGATATATTCATCGGTTTCAGGTTCATAAATTTCTAATGGTTTCTTTAAGATATTTTTGGCAAATGTTCTAAATCTAGAATAATTTAGCTCTACACCTATACGCTCTTGTAGTTCAGATATGCTACAACTAAATTTACAAAATTTTTCATCATTTACGCTATCTATTTGACAAATTGCTAAGAGTATAATTTTTTGTTCTAATGCGTCTAATGTGTATTTTGCACTTAGCATTGAGTTTGATTTAGTGATAATAGCTCTATCTGATAGCTCTTTAATCTCTTTTTTCATAAATACCCCCTTGACTCTTGACATTATAACATAAAAAAGAACCTTTGTCAAAAAAGTTCTTTTTGACGGACAAAAAGTTCTTTTTTGTTAAAATTTGACGGACAAAAAGTTCTTTTTGACGGACAAAAAGTTCTTTTTCTCACTCTCAAATATCGATTTTATGGTAATTTGAATATGTCTAAATATTAAGAAATATTTTTTAAAAGAAATATTCGCAACA
>NZ_CP018794.1 GCF_002139875.1 Campylobacter vicugnae | reverse complement strand
GATTATTCTCCTATATTTATATGTTGTATTTTTTATTATAGGATATTTTAGGTTAATTTGAGTTTATTTAGGTTATTATAGGTTATTTGGCATATTTTTAATACAAATTATCTATAATCTGCTATAATTACTTGGAGTAAAAGGGCAGGATATGTATTTGCTATACAAATACAAAGTTTTATCGCTAAAGCTCTAAAAAAGGATTAACACCAAAATGAATAAAACAAAACAAATTAATATTAGATTATCTCAAAGTGAATATGAACATATAATGCAAAAAGCCAAAGGACATGGATTAACAATTTCAAGATATCTTAGAGATTTAGCTATGAATTATCCAGTTATTTGTATAGTTGATCAAAAAGCTGCTATTGATATGCTAAAAATTGCTGGAGATCTAGGAAGACTTGGAGGACTTTTTAAACATTGGTTGGTTGGCAATGAAGAAAGTAAGCCAAATTTTTCAGCCAAACGAACTTATAAAGATATTGATGAAATAGTTGATGAAATTTTAGATTTACAAATACTTTTAAAAGAACAAGCTAAAAAGTTGATGAATGATAATAAAGAAGATAGTATTTAAACGCCAAAACAAATCCAGTTTTAAAAATTTGTCAAACTATATTCTTGATGAAGATAATAATCACGCAAAAGTTTTAGCTGATTATGTTTTAGATACAAAAAATGATATGGATAAGGTTGAAGCATACCATTTTACAAATTGTTCTTTTGATAATAACGAAGATAATATAAAAGAGATCATTACTACTCAGCAATTGAATACTACTACAAAACAAGATAAAACAATGCATTTAGTTGTGTCTTTTAAAGAAGATGAACGCCCTGATATAAAAACTTTATATGCTATTGAAGATGAGATTGCGGAAGCTTTAGGCATGAAAGACCATCAAAGACTTAGTGTAGTGCATTCAAATACAAATAACTTGCATATTCATATAGCAATTAATAAAATTAATCCAAATACTCTTAAAGTCATAAATCCTTATAATGATGTTAAAATTCTTCAAGAATTAGCAATAAAGCTTGAAAAGAAATATAACTTGCAGATAGATAATCATATTTCAAGTAATAATGTGAAAGAAAATAAATATAATAAACATACTATGACTTGTAATTTTGAAAACTGGGTAAAAGAGAAGATTGCAAATACAATAGATATCATGCTAAGAGATGAAAAAACAACATTTGATGATTTAAAAGTATTTTTGGCTAAATACGATTTAGAATTTAGAGAGAAAAGAAAAGGCTTTGTTATTTCTTCAAAAACTGAAAAATTATTTTGTAAGGCGAGTAGCATTCATAGAAATTTATCAAAACAATCTCTTGAAAAAAGATATTGTCAATTAGATTTATCTGCTTTAAAAGAAAATTTACAGGAGATAAGCGTAAGTGAAAAATATAATAAATTCAATGGTATGCCACCAAATCCTTTATATCAAAATTATTTAAACTATGAAAAACAAAAGCTAGAGCTAAGAGAAAAAGAGCTTAGAATGCTTAAATTAAAAAGAAACGAATTTAAGAATTCTATTTCATCTATGAAATTTAATAACTTAACTATCAATCATATTAAAAATCAAAGGGCTATATTTAAAAATAAGACTAAAGAAATTTATCAAAGATATAAAAAAATATCATATAGACAATTTTTAATTAATGAAGCATATAGCGGAAATAAAGAAGCCATAAAAGCTCTACAAAATAAAGAAGTTAAAATTATTCAAAATAGCGACAATGCTTTTAGAGGTAATGTTAAAAATTGCGTTTTTGATAAACCAGATTATATTACAAAAGAGGGATATTTTGTATATCAAAGAGATGCCCAAAAGATTATAGATAAAAATGATCATATAAAGGTTGTTTGCAGTAAAAAAGATGATATCGTTTTACTAGAGGCATTAAAACTGGCAATGAAAAAATATGACAATATAACAATAACTGGAAATTCGGAGTTTAAAAATAGAGTTATTAATTTAGTTGTAAAGCATGATTTAAATGTAAAATTTGAAGATAAATTGCTTAATCAAATGGTTAGAAAATTAAGAAGTAAAAATATTAAAATAGAAAAAAATATTGATCAAAATTTGATGAATTTTTAAAAAGAATGAAAATAGTTTTAAACTATTATTTTTATAGCTATATACTATTTAAATAATAGTTTATTCATATTAATTCACGAAAACAATTTAAATCTAATATATGTGCTTGTTGGCATTCCTATAGACTTTGCAGTATTCTTTAAATTTTTCAATTCTTCATCAGTAAAATAAACTATAAATTGTTTATTTCGTTTAGTATTAATTTCTTCATTTTGCGCACTTGTTTCACCTCGAGCAGAATTAACAAATTCATCTTCTTTTGTACTCATTTTTTTAAATCCCATTTTTTATCCTTTTAATTTTATTTCAGCTAATTTTAATAATTCTTGATAAAATTCTTCAAAGTCAGTTAGTGCTTTGTCGTCTTCTTTACAGAATTCTTTCAAACTTTTTCCATCGATAACTGCTTTTCTATAAGCTTGTCTTTCATAGATAACAGAGGTGAATATCTCTACATTTGTTAATTGTTTTTCATTTTTGGCGTCTTTTATATAGTCTTTTAAATTTTCTAACTCTTTAACTAAAAATGGATTTGGTGATACACGATTAACTAAAATTAAAGCAATTAAATTTGGATTTAGATCTTTAACTTCACTATAAATATCTAGCATGTGGTCTAATACATTTACATCATACTGACTAGGAATCGTTGGAATTATTATAATATCAGATGATAATATAGCTTTACGCATTTCTTTGCTATCCCTACCACCTGTATCAATGATAATGCTATCAAAATTATTCCGCATTCTTTTGATCTCATCACCTAAGCTTATACCTGTTTTTGATACATTAGAAAAAAGTGGAATTAGTCCTGATTGACTTCTCATATCTGAAAACACCTCAGTAGAGCGTTGTGGATCTGCGTCGATTAAGAGAGTATTATCACCATCTTCAGCAAGTCTAGCAGCTAAATTTACTGCTAGAGTAGTTTTTCCACTTCCACCTTTTTCATTGATTATCGAAATAATCATACAACAACCTTTAAAATTAAATTTAAAGAAATTATATCTTAAAAATATTAATTTAATATTAAAAACATAGTTTTTTAATAGCTAAATACTATTATATAAATATTATTTAACTAGATACTAATTCCTATAATAAGTCCGACTAAAAGGAATATAATTTGAACTGCTACAATAAGAAATATTTTACTATTTGATAGCTGATTTTTATCTACAATAATCTCTTTATGCTCAGTTGTAATTTCTTGTATAGTTATATTTTTTAAGCTGTCTTTGGTTGTTTGTGCATATTCTCTTAACTCTGCTAAGATATTTGTTTTATAGGTTTCTAAATCAGCTTTTTGTTTAATAAAATATCTATCTATCTTTGATATAAAGTCATCAAATAATAGCTCGTTAGCGGTTATAACTGCAAATATAGGATCATTTTCATCAAGGATAAGTTTATGCTTATCTGCAATGATTTTTATCATCTCATCTTTTTTCATTTATCACTCCAAGTCAGTATTTCTTTTGCTTTTTTTACACTGTTTTTTTGAATATCTAATACTCCAAAATATCTGCTATCAAAACTCTTAATATGTTCTCCTAAAACAAAAATTTCATTATTCTTTAAAACCCCACTAAAAGATAAAGTTGGTAAAACATTATGATTACTATCGAATTTAAATATTTGACTATCTTTTATAAGTTTGTGATTGACAAATATTTTAGAATCTTTAATCTCTACATAGTCTCCAGCAACAGCAACTACTTTTTTTAGAAAATTTATATCTTGATAATTAAAAGTCACAATATCTCCAGGTAAAATATTATCATTATTATATGTTTGATATATTCCAATAGGCATTGATTTTGTGGTGTTGATTTTTATGTTGCATAGATATAAAAGTATGGTAAGAAATATAAATGATAATATCATAATAAAAATAAATTTTTTCATAGTTATACAATATTAAAACAATAGTTTTTTAATAGTTAAACATTATTTTTACAATAGTAATTAACATAGGGATAAGCCTAATGTATTTTCTTTTTCTAAATTTTGCTTAAAGCTTTTTAGATTTGTTTTTATTAAGGCTTCTAGTTTTCCTAATTTCAATTGTGAAGCTTCTACAGATGCCATTATCATTTTATCTTTTGGTATTAAATTTAAATCAAGTTTATAACCTGCATTTTTAGCCAATTCATTTAAAAATATTCTTTGAGTTCTGCCGTTACCTTCTCTAAAGGGGTGCAAAGAATTTAGGTTTCTAGCAAATTCGGCTAAGTTCTTTGCAAAATCGTTAAGATCTTTTGAATTTTTTAAGTAATTGTCTTCTTTAAGCCAAGTAAAAATTTGTTGAGCGGTTGCATTTAAATCTTTTCCAGGAACAAAATTAGTAATTGTTCCATTTGGTGCATATTTTCCAAAATTTCCATGCAAGCCTACTTCCATTCTATCTTTTCCAGCCCAGTGAAATACATCTTGAAAAATATGTTTATGTATATTTTTTAAGTGCTGATAATCGAAATTGCCTTTGATAGGATTGAGCGTAAGCTCTCTTTCTCTTAAACCAGTATAAAATCTTGATTCTTTATCAAATAATTTTTCATCTTTTATACCGAGTTTATTATCTGTAATTAATCTTTTAAAAAGTTCTTCATTGTTTTCTTTCATATTCTACAAATCCCTTTTCCTTATATTCAGCAATGATTTCATCAGCACTTAACTTTAAAGCACTTTGTTTTATCATAGCGATAATATCTAATTCATTCATGTAAATACTCTCTATCGCATGATTACTTATAACAGATTTTATACCTTCATAATCTTCCTTATTTACATCATCTTTATATTTTTTAAGTATTGCTAAACTTTCTTCTAAACTATGCACTTCTGGATATGTCATTTTTTCTCCTTTTAAGATATTTTTGTATTATAGTTAAATAATAATAATAAAATATTAATAAAATAGTTATTTGATAGCTAAACACTATTAAATAACTATTATTTAGATAATTCATTTTAGATTATTATTTCAAGCTGCTTAAAGGCTTTGTCTTTAAAAATTTTTAGTCTTTGTTTTGACATTAGAGAAAAGCTTTTATCATTCATAGCTTCATCAAATGTTAAATTCTTACTTGTTAATTCTAGTAAATCTTTGCCAAATGTGTCTTTATTTACTGCATTTAAATATATAATTGCTTTTATTTTATCTTTAATAGCTATATATTCTGGATTTTCTTCAAAGTCCTTGATAGCTCCATGATATTCGTTAATCCAAACAATAAAACTACAATCAAAAGCTTCTACTAATTGTCTAAGCCCTAATATGGTATCATCTTTTGATTGACCACCAACAATAGGAATGTGCATATATACATCAATTTCATTTGCTTTTAAAATTTCAATTGCTTCATTTTCTTTTAGATAATCAATTAAGGGAATAAAAGTAGTCGCACCACTATCTACTATATAGTTATTCGTTTTTTTATCTGCTGCTAGTTCTATAATTTTGTCAAATGCCCTATTATCAAATTTGCCATCTTCATCTATTAGTTGTAAAAATTTAGCTTTTATAGCTTTTATATTAAACAAAGTTGTATTATTTGGATCTGTATCTATTGCAGTAATTGTTTGGGATTTAAATAACAAATATTGGCAAATTAATGATGAAATGAAACTTTTTCCTATTCCGCCTTTTCCGTTAAGTATAAAATGAATATTAGTCATGTCTTTTTCCTTTAATTTAATTTATCGCTTATATTTGGTTTTAATGGCACTTTCGATCTTGCTAAGAATATATCGTCTTTAAAATATAAGATTTGCTTGCCATAAATAGGTGATTGTCCTGCAATAAAAATTAGCATATCGCCAGGAGCAATTATTTTGTCATCTTTATCTTTTTTAGCAGAAGGCAATCTCATACATTCATCAGCTGTAATTAATGGGCGTTGTACTTCTTGTAAGGTTTCGCTTACATTGCCAAGCATTATTGCGGTTCTTTTTCCAGAGCTCGTAAGCGATTTTTTAATAATGGTTGTAATTCCGCTCATTTCTGATAATAGCTTTGCTGTTTCTACTTTGTTTGGTGCAAATGCTATTCTTACGTGGCAATTTGAAATAATTGTTTCTTTTTCACCATAAATAGAATAAAGTTGTTGTATATCTTGAATAGATCCGTAAAACTTCATTCCATATCCTGCCATATAGGCAAGATTTTCTTCAAGCACTCCTAATTTTCCAAATATAGTTAGCTCATCGGCTAACACTAGCATTTTATGTTTGTAACTCTTTATATTTTCTCCATTTTCAAATTTTAGAGAATCGTCTGTTAAGGTTCTAAAAATTTGATTAACAAGCAAATTAAAAAAAGGACGCAACCTATTTTTTTGCCCTGGTGGAATAATCAAATAAAGACTAATAGGACTATCATGATTCATTAGATCTTTGATTTTAAAATCGCTTTTTGCTGTATTCTTTGCTAAGATAGGATCAATATAAAGATTTAAAGCTTCTGAAGCTGTTCCTATTACACCGCTTAATTCTTGTGCGGCTTTATTTTTCATTGATCTTGATATACTTTGTATAATTTCTTGTGTATTTTTATCCATTGTGGAAATATCGCATTCAACCATTTCTTCTAATAATTCATCGATACTTTGATTTGGATCATTAATAAATTTATAAATATCGGTTAGGTTCGGGGTGCTCTCACTTTGATATTTTTTTAAATGCAAAGCATAAAGTATAATTGAAACTAAGAAATTTCCCGCTTCACTTTTAAAATAAGATGTGCTACCTTGAGCAGGATTAGTAGGTGGCGTTTCACCTTTAAAAATGAGATTGATTGCAATATTTTGAGTGTCTTTGATCTCGTGCAGCGTTCCTATTCTTATCTCTTCTAAAATATTAAATTTTACAGCACTATCATCTAAACAAGTTGGATCTAATTTTAGTACTTTATTTTTGGCGTATTTTTGTCGCCAACCAGCAGTTAAAGACCAAAGTTCAGCTTTAATATCAAAAATAAGTGCAGATTCTTCCCAAGATAAAAGTGTAGGTAAAAGTAGGCTCACGCCTTTACCGCTTCTTGTTGGTGCAAAAACCATTACATGCTCTGGACCGTCATGTCTTAAATAATAAAGCATTTTTTCATGTTGAAAACCGCCTATATACACTCCTTTTTCTTTATTAAATACACCACTTTCTTTAACTTCTTCTATAGTTGCCCAATGAGCAGATCCATGCAAGTCTTTTATTGCTTTTGCTTTTCTTAGAAATGCTAGTTTGATTATAATAAATACTAAAAATGGGGCTGCTACAACTATCTGCATTATCATAAGAAATTTGGTAAAAAAATCAGGATAATAAGGTTGATATTTCAAACTCCAAAAAATCCAATTGAAAGGATTATATAGACCATAAAATAGCGGTTCTCCTAAATCTTTTGAATAATTAAAAGACCTAGCTAAATATTGCGTGGCAAATGAACTAAGCACTATAAACGAAATAACAATACCGCTAATTGCAAGTATATAGACTAGAGTCTGATTTGTCTCTTTTTTCATGTATTTGCCTTACATGGATAGACTAAAGTCTTTTTTAACAGATAAATCTTTTTTTATCTCTTTAACATTAGTAGTTACTTTTTCTACTGAAAGTTGTTTTGCTACTTGCTCCTTTAGTTGTTTTTTGATTTCCTCTAGTCCTCTACTTTTTGCTAAATCATTAAAATCACTACAACCTTTTTGGATTTCTTCTTTTGTAAATTTAGGTAGTGCTACTTTAATTTCTGGATATTTCTTTTGTATCCCAAGAGCTGTATTTTTTCCAACATTTATCCCATTATCTAATTCTTTTTTTATATCATTGTCAGCAGCAATTATAATTTCCATTTTTGGATATTTTTTTTGTATATTAGTAATTACTATTTCTAAATTTCCAGCATCAACTCCCATTATGCTAGGTGTTTTAGTAGCTTCATATACACTAGCAGCAGTTGCAAAGCCCTCACATACATATACTTCTTTTACATTATCAAGATTTTTTGCACCAAGTAAGAAAAAATTACCCTGTTTTTTAGCTGGGTATTCTATACCTTGTTCTTTTTCTTCTTTTGTTCTAGTCGCTCCTATCATTTTATCGCCATTTGAAAAAATTCTCTGTGTTGCCCAATGTTTTCCATCAATATCTCTTAATGGAATAAGTAAATTGCCGTGTTTGTCTTGTTTTAGATAGAAATTTTTATCAAAACCTTTGCTTTTTAAATAGGGGTGTTCTTTGTTAGCCCATTTTGCGTTCTCATATTCATCTTGAAGCTTTTTAGCTGTCTTCTCATAAGCTGCTGATAATTCAGCTTCTCTTGATTCTTTTATTGCTTTGTTTGTTTCAATAGCATTTTTAAATTCTATCTCTTGATTTTTTGCATTATTATTTGATACGGAGCTTTTCCAGTTTTCTTTAATTCCTGTTTTGTAGTTTTGTATATAGCCAGCAGGGTGTCCGTTTAAATATCCTACATAAGCTCCACTTTTCTCATTTCCTCTGTCTCCATATACGCTTACTCTGTGTAATTTGCCGTCCATTATAGGATCGCCATCAATATTTAATCCAGCATTATTTAATGCTGCTTTAAATTCATCTATAGCATTTATATTATCAGTAGTTTGCTCTTGAGATGTTTGCCATTTTTTAAATTTATTTAAATCTACGCCTTTTGGAGCATACCACATTTTAGATTCTTTATCCCATTTTGCACCAACCTTTTTAGCTTCATCTTTTTGCGTAAAAGGAACATATAAATATGTTTTTTTAGTAGTCATATTTACCTCCAAATCCGTGTTTATTTCAATTTGTTTTTCTATATTTTTAATTTGATTTTTTTCAATATTTAATTCATTAATAAAGCCAACTATCTTTGTAGCGTCTGCAGTCGCTCTAAAAATCTCGGTTGGTTTATCTTTTAGAATTTTAACCCAACTATCAATATATGCTAAGTGTTGCTTAGGGTCATAGTCTAATCCTAGTTTTCCACTATTTAAAAAGCTTGAAATTTCAGCTCTTAGTTCTTCTTTTGCGTAACCATCTGAACCAAAAGGGTGATTTAAATCTCTATTAAGCCTACTTTCATGACCGCTCCAATGTCCAAGCTCGTGCAAGGCTGTTGCGTAATAAGCACTTTCACTTATAAAGCTTTCTTTTGGTGGCAATGTAATAGTATCAGAATTTGGCTGATAGTAAGCATTGTTTCCTTTATGAACTATTTTTGCACCACTATTTTTGATGATATTTTCGGCTGCTTCTATGATTTTAAATTCATCTATTTGTGGTTTAGTCTCAAGTTTTGGCATATTCTCTATCTGTTGTGCATTAAATACATTAGCAAAAAAGACTTTTGGTGTTTCAAGTGGTATTTCTATTTTTTCTATTTCACCATTTTCATTTAATATAGGTTTTCCCATTTCGTCCAATTTATCCACTATTTCGCTAAATTGCCAATATTGTATAAGGGTAGATTTTTCGCCTTTTTTTACTTGAGCATTTAAAGATTTGGCTTGATTATATGTAAGCCATCTAGGATCTGAATATCCTTGTAGCATTAAATTTATGCTATTAATACCATTATATTCTTTACCTGTTGTAGGATTGTATGGTAAAGTATTTTGAAGATCAATTGCTTTCCAAGGTTTAATCCAAGGAGCAGTTCCATTTTCAAGTGCAGTGATGATCTTATCTGCTGTTTCTTGTATAAAATCTTTATTCTTCATATTCTAGCTCACTTTGTATATCATCAATATCAATTGCATTTTCTTCAAATGCTCCAAGCTCTGTAGCCACTTCTTGATTTACTTCATATCCAAAGTTTGGTATTGTTTCAAAGTTTTCAAATTTAATTAATTCATTATTCATTGTTTATTTCCTCTTCATTTTCAAAGTTTGCTTCTGAAATATTATCTTTTGGTGTTCTAAAATCAATCTCTTTAACTTTGATTTTATGTTTATAATATATTTTTCCATCTTTGTTCCAGCTTTCTTGAACCAGCTCTCCTATTACATCAATTGATACGCCTTTTTTTAGATACTTATTCATAGATTCTGCATAGTTGCCAAAAATACTAGCTTCTATAAAAGTGCTTTTTTCTATGTCTTTGTATCTTTTATTATTCGCCAAAGTAAAATTACAAATAGCAGAGCCATTATTTGTAAAAAATAGTTCAGCGTCTGCCACCAATCTTCCTGCAATTACTATATTATTTGTCATCGTGTTTTTCCTTTATTTTTTCTAAATTATTAACAAAAGTAATTAATTGTTCTTTACTCATTTTTTATCCTTTAAATTATATGGTTGAAATACCAAAGAGAGTTTTGTATTTGATTGTCGTGCGATTTTTTGAATTTCTATATTATTAGAATTTTGGATATCAAATTTAGCTACATAACCATTTTTAAATCCAAGTTGCTGATTACCTGTGTTATATATACTTAAAGCCTTGTTTATGCGTTCGCTTTTATCTAAATTTGGATCTGTGCTTTCATACACCAAATAAAAAATATCACTACCAGCTTTTATATTATTACACGGTTCTAAAATTTCATCAATACTATAGGAAAATTCTTTAAGATTTGAAGAATTAAATTGCATTAAGCCTATATCTACGCTATAGCCTTTTGTAATATAAAAATCGGCTAAAGTCTTTGCTTCTTTTTTTGTCTTTAAGTTAAAAGAACCTACCTTATTAACATTGATAGCAAATTGTTTATAGTTGCTTTCAACTTTGATGATTTGTTTGATTATTTCAGTATCAACATTTGGATTTTTGCATTGCTCTATTAATGATAAATCTATTTCATTGCCAAAAATATTTGAAATAAAAAACAAAGTAGAGTAGAAAAAGAATTTTTGGATATAATTTCGTTGGGTTCTAGACATAGGCTCAACTCCTGCGGCTTTTTTATATAAACTCATTGTCTTAACTCCAAAGGCTCAAGAACTATATCCTTAGTAACAAAGATATTAAATTTATAACCAGGGCGAATAATTAGAGTAGGAGATATATTCATATTCTTTCTTATCATCTCACTTGCTACTTGACCCATTTGTTGTATTGCTTGACCTATGGCTTTATCTCTTGCGGTTTCTGTTTGATTTCCTTGTGAGTTGTCAGATAACGCAATACCTGCAGTTATGCTTGAAAGTAAAAATGCAGATCCAAAAATTCTAAAATAGTGATTATCTACTTGATCTTCAAATCCAGTATATCCATCCATACTAGCACCTTGCATATTTCCGATATTTAAAGTATCGCCATTTGGAAAAATTATCTTATTCCAAGCTACAAGAAGTCTTGATTGACCATATATTACATTGTTTGAATAATCACCTACTACTTTTGTGCCTTGTGGAATCAGTAGATACTTGCCTGTTGCAGTATCATAAACATTTTGCGTTATTTGAGCTAAAATTTGACCTGGCAACTCTGAATTTACTCCTGTTATTAAAACTGCTGGTATATTCCAACCTGCTTTTATTTCATACGCACTAATAGGTTTTTGTTTAACTTGTTCTAAATAGCCATTATTTCTGAGTTTAGATAAGAATTTATCATTATTGTCTCCAGAGCTATTTATATTTTGTAAATTTGGCTCATTTTGCAAGTTTATAGGCTCTTGATATATACTATCTTTAGTTTGTGGTTGGATAGAGTTAGAGTTTCTTACTTCAATTCCGGTTTTTGAAGCAAGAGCCTTTAATCTCATATCTTGTTTTAGCCTTATCTCTCTTTCATCTATTTCAGTTTTAGGCTGTGTATTTAATGTAGGAATAGGTTTATATTCTGCTAAAGGCTGTATATTATCATTTTTTAACTCAGGTGCTACATTCTTTACAGGTAAGTCTATATTTTTTGGAGTTTTTGTATCAATTCCTTGTGCCTCTAAAGATGAGATCATGCTATTGATATCTTTATTAGTTGTTGAAGCTGCTTTTTCTTCTTGCTGCTCACCAGTTTGTTTGGTAGTTTGTTTTTTTGCTCTATCATTTGCAGTATAAAATACAGCAAAAAGCACCAAAATAACAATTATTGCAATTATTAATATAGGGACTTTTGATAATCTTTTATTGCCGGTGTTACTTAATTTTTCAGGAGAAGTGCAAATTTCTAGTAAATTTTTATCACTCATATTTTTATCCTAATTAAAATTAAAAGTGCTAATAGAGCCGCTAGAGGTAATTTTATTATTTTCAATAGTGTAAATTCTATTAATCTTACTCTCATTAAAATTATATGTGACTAGTAAAAAGTTACCTGTTTTTTGTATTGTGTAGCTTAGAAAAGTTAGATTTTTTAAATCATGACTTTCTGTAATTGCATAGCCTTTTTGGCGAAATTTATTACTTAGATAATCAAAAAAGCTTCTATCTTTATCCTCTGTATAAAGATAGAAAGTAGTATTGTTTGGTGTTTTATGATGGCTAATAAAGTCAATCATATCATCTGCAATAATATTTAAATTTGTGATTTGAATATCTTTTGGCGTATTATTTATTGAATGAAAATAATTTGGGCCAACTTTAGCACAACCTATAAAAACCAAAGTTAAAATAGCAATAAATAATATTCTCATTTATTCTCCTTTTTCTTCATTTTTCAGCGATAAATCATATAAAACATTATTTACTATTTCTTGATTTATTTTGCTACTCATTTTTTTAATAAGAATACCTTTATCATCAACGCCAGAGATTAAAAGTGCTTTATTAAATAATCTATCAACTATAAAAGTATCTATTTTTAGTCTATAATTTACTATCTCTTTATTATCATTTTTGTCTAAAATCATAAGAGCAGGAGCTTCATAAAATTTCATATTTTTAGGCATTTGGATATAAGTTTTTACGCCATCGTTATAAACTCTAAGCGGTTTAAAATCAGATTTTCCCTCAATGCTATAACCAAAATCAAGTGAATCTATATTTGATGGTATTGACTCATCTGGTTTTTGGAAATTCTTTGATTGTGATTTTTTCTTAAGCTTTTGTTTATATGCTTCTAAACTTGCTGTGATTTCTCCAGGATAAATAAATGCAATTGATGGCATAAATTTTTTATCTTCTGAAATTAAATTTAGTTTATATACTCTTTTGTTTGTCATAATATTTAAAGTAGTTTGTAAATTTTTTTCAGTCGGTTTAACTATTATGTGTGAAGTAGTATTAGGCTCTTCCCCGCTTATACTAAGTGAAATGATCCATCTAATGCTATCACCGATTTGCACATCTTTAATCTCTTCGCCTGGCTCAAGAGCAATATTTGTAAGTCGTAAAGGAGCAGTCACTATGCTAGGCATAGATTTACCAAAAAGATAAATTACTTCTCCATTTTTTCCTGGTATAGTTGTGGTTTTTTCATCTATCCATTTTTGAGCGATGGCAAGATCTTTCTTTTCTTTATCAGTTAAGTTTGCAAAATCTCTCTCTATTTCATTAAATCCAAAAGCCATAGTAGCACCTAAAATTGCCGGTATTAATATTAATTTTTTCATATATTTTCCTTTTTATAAAATTTTTGCAAAGTTAAAGTCTGTGATAAATATACCAAGAGGGTTTTTTATTATTTCTTCTTCTGTTGTAGGTGGTATTTGTTTTACTTTAAAAAATCCCCTATAAACAATATCTGATATCTGTTCTTCGGCTAAATTTGTTGTAGTTTCTCTCCATTGTATCTGCCAAGTATCGTTAGTTTGTAATACTATGCTATCTACTTTTACACGAACATTTTGTTTTGTGCCTTGCTCAAATGGATTTGATTTCTCATAACTATCATTTAAAAATAAAAATGCTTTTGATCCTGGTTCAATATATTTGTATGCGTCAAAGATGAATTTTCTTTGAATTTCTAGATTTCCCCAAATCGAACGCCAAGAATAAATAAAAGTATTTAGGCTATATTTAATTACATTTGGATTTTTTATATCTACATTTCTTACCATACCCACATTTGCTGTATTGCCAAGTTTATCTACTTCTATTACATAAGGTATTAGCTTGTTTTGCGAACCTATATAACCTATGTAAAAAACAGAAATTATCGTAACTATAATGCTTAGTATGGCTACTATTTGCCAATTCCTTGCGCGTGAAATATAATCGCCATATCTCTCTAGCCATTCTGTTTTAGCATTTAAATATGGGTTATTAATGCTTTGATTGATTTGCTCTTTTTTCTTAAAGAAACTCATTTTTACTCCTTTTATATTAATTTTTTATGATATAATCATTCTACCGAAGTGATAAGCGATAAAAAGGTTATGGACCTTGAATAACGAGAAAAAGCTCGAACTTATTTCTAAGTTTGAGCTTTTTGCCACTCTTATGGTAGTTTTATCTATTTTATTTATCACTTACTTGCTCCTGATTCATTTACACCAGAAATATAAGGCTCATTTGGCACATTTGAGCTACCGCCAAATCCACCACTAAGATTTGAATTCATTGTTGATTTTGTTTTTTCTTGTAATCTATTTGCTATATCATTTGGCATTCTTCCGTGTCTAAAGTTATCTTTTAGATGTTCGCCACCTGTTGTAGCTAGATTTTTTGCTACTCCTTTAACTAAGTCCATTCCACCCTTGCCACCTTCTGCTAAATGTAAGGCTTTGGCAGCGTTCATAGCACGAGTAACGCCGACAGCTCCTGCAGCCCCAGTTGCTACTGCACCTGCAGCCCCAGTTGCTACTGCTCTAAATCCAGCTGCTGATCCAGCACTATCCCCAATGCTTCCATTAAACACTGCTTCGATTAGTCCAGGAATCATTTTTGTGATCATACAGAAGATTAAAGCTATAATTACTATTTGTAATATAAGATCTACTGTCATATTTTGAGATAATTCGTAAAATGCTTTATTGGTTATATTGACACATAATCCCATAAAGGCCTGTATCATAAATAGTTCAACCCCAACTTTTATTGCTGTCATTACAGGGTTTAAACCTATCTCTTTAAATCTCTCTAAGCCACTTAACGCCAAGGCAAAGAAAATTATTATATTCATAATGTAAAATTTAAGATATGCTATCAGCAAATCGATTGCCATTAGAACGAAACCAAATAGAATAATTAAACCACACAATAATAAAAATAAAGTTTTTGGTATATTCCAACCAGTTGCATCCCAAATACCTAATATAATTTCTGTACCAGATGTAATAATGGTTCCAGGTAATACCGCGGTTCCTGTAGCATTTGTTGCAAGTTGTGAGAAGCTATCCAATAGTATTTTAAGCCACCAATCAACTTGAAATAAAAGTATTATAACACTGATAAAAACAACTTTTTTAATAAGTGTTGCTAAAAATTCTCCTATTTCAAAGCCACGCAAGGCTTGTAGTCCAAAAGTCCAAACTAAATCAATTGCAACGAGAGTCCAAAAAACATAAATACAAGCTGATTTAACTGCTGGTATCCATGTTTTTAGATTAGTGTTTAAAAGAGTTAGTATTCCATCCGAATTTTCTATTGCAAATATATAATTCGGAGCTAGTAAAAGAATAAATAATATAAATAGCTTAGAACCTTTGTATTGTCCTTTGGTTGATAATTGCATCTTGAGCATTAGTGCAATCGATTTGTTCAGTTTCATTGAATTTCTCCAACTTCTTGCACTCTGCAACCTTTGCTTCTGCTTCTTTTAAATTCTGCGAATAATATTCTTGTGTTTTTGCTTCTTGCCCACAACCTGTTAAAAAGGCTAATAAGCCTAAACTCAATAAACTGCTTAAAACAATTTTTTTCATTTTGTTCTCCTATTAAAATTTGATTTTTATTATACATAATTTTACTCCATTTATACTAAAATCTCTTAATAGACCTTTTAGACATTTTTTCATATTTGGCGTCATCTAAAATTTTCTCATTATTTTGCATTGCCATATAATTTGTCAAAGCATTCGTTTGATCCATAAGTGCAATTCTAAGCTTTCTTGCTTCATCTACTTGATATGCTAATAAATCATTTGTAGCTTGAATAGCTTGTAAATTACCCTCTGCGTTTTGTGAGCGATTTTTTAAGTGAGATATAGTTCTATCTTCGTTTTCAAATTCTTTATTAGCTAGTTCTAGTTTTTGAAGTGTGCCATTTAAAGTATTTTGATTAGTTTCTTGCATTTGTTTATATCTATCAGAAAATATTTTATTTCTAGCATTTTCATCTTTAGCTGAGTTTATATCGCTAGAATATTCGTTAAAATCTTTATAGATTTCTTCAAATTTTCTTGATACATTTCCTAAGTCGTAACTGATGCCATCAACTTTTTGCATAATATTTCTAGCTTGATATAAAACAACATTTAAATTTTGCCAATCATAGCTAGAGAGTGTTTTTAAATTTTGAGCTTGCATTTTAACCATTTGGATTTGTTGTTGCAATTGAGAATATAATTGTTGATATTGTTGCAATTGCAATGCATAGTCTTTGATCTGTTGTTGATAGCCTATTACTTGTCGCTCGATTGCGGCTAAGTCTATCGTTGGAATACCATTAGCAACTAGTTGGCTAGAGAGAATAAACGGAATAAAAAATTTAGAAAATTTTTTGGTATAATTTCGTGGGGTTCGCCACAAGGCTGGAACCTTGAGGCGAAATTTTACCTCAGAATTGAGGTGATTTATTTGAGCCATCAACTCATTATTGTAATTATACTTCTTTGTATGATTATTGTCAAGATGTATTAGTCTTGCCCCTCTTTTTGAGGGGGTGAGTTCCCTTGTGGCTTTATTATTAACTACTCTATAAAAATAATCATTGATTTTATTGTATAATGCATATGGGGTTTTTGCCACAAGGCGGCAACCTCGTGGCAAGTAATCTATGCCCCTAAAGGAGCAAAGATGAAAACTACTAGATTCATCATTGTTGCAATTATACTTATTTGTATAATTGTTGTCAAGGCTTATTAAGTCTAGCCCTACTTTTGTAGGGTTTTGATGAATCTCCCTTGTGGCTTTTTGATTAAATATATTTTCCATCTTAATAACTCCAGCAAGTTTTATTAAATCTAATAATTTGATAATATTCTGTCACATAATATCCAGCGTGATTATTATCTACATGATAAGTGATTTTATGTTTTTCATTGTTTGGTAAATTTGTATATGCACTAGGTTCTGAATTTGTGAAATGACTTGATCCTGTTCCTAATAAATTTAATCTATAGCCGTTTTGCCAATCTGTTTGAGTATAGAATTCTCCACTGCAATTATATCTAGGCATTTGTAGATCTGTATATTGATGATTGATAAGAGCATAACAAAAGCTAGGCATATTTGGATTGATTCTTACTCCGTTATCGATATTATTGATATTGTTTTTATAACCTTGTTTTTCATAGTATTTATTATTTAATGAATAACTAACTCTTCCATTTTGCAATTGATTATTTAAATATGGCGGTGTGCATTGATTTGGATCTTCATAATTTGCTAGGATTTCCTTATAATCACTCATAACCAAATCCTCTGCAGTATCTCCAGTATCAGTAGGGCAAAGTGCTAGAAAATTACGCCTAGCCTGTAGTGTTTTCCAAGGCTTTTTAAATTTGATTGAAAAAAATCTAGCAAGTGGTGGATTGCATTCGTCTGGGCGTGTTGAGCTTGATAGACAAAGCAAAACTTCACAAGCTGTTTTTCTATCGCCAGTAAGAATATCTGGCTCGACTGCAAATAAATTTGCACTAAAACAAAACGCCAAAAACAAAAATAACTTTTTCATATGTCTCTCCTTTTTCTCACATTAAAATGCACTTTTTTATTGGTGCTTTGTTTGCCATCTTTAAAAGTTTCTTTTATTTCATAGCTGATTAATGAAACAAACTCTACATTTTCTTTCATCTCTATTTTTTTAATTTGTTGTTCTATTATATCTCTGCATGGAGTATCTGGAAGATCTAATCTCCTATCTTGCAAAGCTACTTTTTGATTGCTTGAGTAATATCCTTGTTGTCTAATTTTTGGTAGGACTTCTTCAAAAACCCAGTTTTGAAATTTGATAGCTGATTTTAACTTTGAGCCAAATATCAAACGATATAAATCAGGCTCATAAATTACACGAACTTTTTGTATTCCTCCGTCTGTGGAAAGGGGGTGGTAAAACGCCACCCCCTTGCAAAATTGCTTAATTGCATTAATAATATCTTTGTATCCTAAAGCTTCTGCTACATCTTTTGCTACAAACATAGGTTTAAGATGATCGCCTAAAACTCTTATATTTCCAAAATCTTTATTCTCAAATAAAACTACTTCGTTCATTTTATATCTCCTTGTAAATTTGAGTAATTAATACCTTTTTCTTCAAGCCATTTATATGGCCACTTTTCTTTATACATCTCATGCAGTGCTTTTATCCTTTTAACGCTAATCTTATCGCTTGCTGCAGTAAATGCAAGAGTTGCTTTTTGTAAAGCTAAAGAAAAAAGCCTTGTGCCTAGTGGCGACATGTAGTAATAATCTTGCTTATAAATTCCCTCTTGCAATATGCTAATTTGAACATCATTTAATCCAAATGCCTTATAAAAGTCATAAGGACCTAGAGTATTATCACTTCCTTTATTCCAAGCTTCAACATTTGGTAAAAATATTTTTGTTGGGCAACTCTCTTGTAAAATATCTAAAATTCCACTTTTTGCACTATCGCTTAGGCTTTGAGTTGCAAGAACAACAGCACAATTTGCTTTTCTTAGAACTTTTAGCCATTCAACTATTTTTCCTTTAAAAGCAGGGTGACCAAGAGCTATCCAAGCTTCATCTATGATCAGTAGTGTCGGACTTCCATCTAATCTTTGCTCGATTTTATTAAATATATAAAGTAGTGTGGGAATAATATTTTGTTCGCCAAGATTCATTAAATCTTCTATTTCAAATGTTGTTATATTGTTATTTAAATTCAGACCATCATTTTCTGCGTCTAGTAAAAATCCAGCACTTCCAGAAACAGAGTAGTGAGAAAGTGCGTCTCTTAAATCATTATCTTGTAATGAAGAGATAAATTCAGTCAAACTTCTTGAGTTTGTTTCCACATGAGTGATTAGGGCTTCATGTATTAATTTTTTATATTTTGGTGTAATATCTATATTTTGAAGTTTTAAACAAGTTTCAATCCAGCTCTCAGCCCAAGCTATTTGTGATTGTGATTTAATGCTACTAAGTGGGGCAAATGCTAAAGATGAATTTTCACCTGCAACATCATAATGCGTTCCACCTGTTGCTAGTGTTAAGGCTAAAAGGCTTCTTCCCTTATCAAAAGCAAAAACTTTGGCATTTTGATACTTTTGAAAATTTAGTGCAATGTTTGCTAATAATACAGATTTTCCAGCTCCAGTAGGACCAAAAATCAGTGTATGACCTAAATCTCCTACATGTAAATTAAGTCTGAATGGCGTTGCACCGCTAGTTACTACTTGCATAAGGGCTGGAGATTCAGGTGGAAATTTATCACTAGAATTATGTCTTTCACCAGCCCAAATCGACGCCAAAGGGATTAAATGAGCTAAATTTAGTGTGTTTATTATAGGGCGACGCAAATTCGGATATACAAATCCAGGAAGCGATCCAAGATAAGCTTCAACTGCATTTATGGTTTCTATTCTAGCTATAAAGCCAAGTTTTTCAAGAATTGATTTTATTTCACTGGTTTTATATTCCAAGTTTTCTGGATCATTATCAAATATAATGATATTTGCTGAGTAATAGCCATAATTGACCAATGAGCTATTAGCTTCTGCCAATGCTCCATCAATTTCATTTACCATTAAGACCGCATGTTCATCAACTTTTGAGCTAGGGCGATCTAAGAGCTGATCTATAAATCCTCTAGTCTTTTGTTGCCATTTTTTGCGATATTTATTTAATTCTTTAATTGCGTCTTGATTATCCATAAAGATAAATCTAGTATTAAATCTATAATCAAATCCAAGTAAAGTTAAAGAATTTAGTATATTTGGATAGCTTTGAGACGGAAATCCATCAATTGCTACTACGCCAATATATTTATTGCCTATTTTTGGTCTAAGACCTGTGGTAAATTCTTTAGCTCCAATAATAGTATCAAGATACATAGGAATATTAGGTAGAATTACTCTTTGTCTATCTCCGCAAATACAAAAATTTATATATTCTAATAAATCATCAAAGGTTACTTCATTTCCAAATTCATCTACTCCATCTCTTGCAAACATTCTTTCTATTTTTACAAAATTTGATAGACTTTTTTCTAATTCATCAATTATATTTTTAAAATATTCAAGAATTTTAGTTTGTTGATTTTTAGATTTTCCATCATCAATTATCATCATATTTAGGAATTTGCCTATATTTTTGTTTGGTGGAAGATATGTAAAAATCAAAGTAAAAATGTTTTCATAATGTTCTTTATTTTCAAAATATTGTTTTCTCTCGTTTTCAAGTATTTGTGCAATATGGCTTTTATAATAAGTTGTGCCAGATATATAATTTTCACTTTTAATTCTTGAGCAATCAATATGCACTGCCCAACCATTTCCAAGTTTGCTTAAGATAGCATTAATCCTGCTACTTAAAGAATTTCGTTCATTCAGCGTCATTGAGCTAATATCTCCGGCACGATAAAAAAATCCAGCTGTTAAACTTCCGTCTTTATTTAGCAAAATGCCATTATCAATAAAACTTGCATAGTTTAAGATGTCAGGGAAAGCTTTTGCAGTATTTCGAAATTCTTTAAGTCCTAACATACTTTACTCCTTAACAAATGGTGTAGATCGTGAAATATAGAATTTTCTATATTTATTTTGGCGTAAAAAAACATGTCTCATTAGTGGATCAGCTTTTGCCATTAGTCTTAAAAAATAGTTACTAAATACTAAGAGCGATATACCAATTATGGTAGAGATTAAGTTTAAACCTGTAAAAATCAGTGCAAAAGCTACCACTCCAACAGATAAAATCAGCTCTCTATCTGCACCAAAAATTAAATTAGGTTTATTGAGAGCCGAATATAAATCAGCAGTTTTTAACTCTTCATTCATATTAAAGCCCCAGTTGTTTGAAAAATACCCATAACATTTGTAGCTCCTACAACTAATGCTATTACTAAAACTATATACACGAGAGTTTTTACAAAGGTAGTCATCTCACCGCCCCACACTAAACCTATACCGCATGCTACTATAGCAAGAATAGATAAAGTAAATGCTACTGGTCCTGTTATACTGGATTTTATAGTTTGAAGCGGTCCTTCCCAAGGCAAACCTGCCCCAGTTGTTGCTGCAAAAGCTACGGTTCCAAAAAGTAAAAATAAAAAAATATATTTATTCATCTGTTTTTTCCTTATATTCTTTAAATTTGTTGAGTTATGTATTGATTTTTGGATTTATCAAATCCTTTTACTTGCATTATTTCTTGTATTTTTCTACCTCCTTTAATTTTTTGAATAAAAACAACCAAATTTACAGCTTCAGAAATAAGCTCACTCATAGGTGCTGGTGTTGCTTCGCTAATTAATTGCTCAAGTCTAGTTAGCCCTCCATAAGCAGAATTTGCATGTATTGTTGCTATGCCTCCAGGATGTCCGGTATTCCAAGCTTTTAATAAGTCAAGAGCTTCTTTACCCCTTGTTTCGCCTACAACTATGCGATCAGGTCTTAAACGCATAGTTGCCTTGAGTAATCTAAGCATACTAACTTTATCAGTTGATCTTAGTATTACTTTATTTCTGCTTGAGCATTGTAGCTCCGCAGTATCTTCAATAATAATTATTCTATTGTCTGGTGTAAGCCTTGACATACCATCAATAATCGCATTACAAAAAGTAGTTTTTCCACTACCTGTTCCGCCAACAACTAAAATATTTTGTCTTGTGGTAATTGCATTTTCTATTATATTTTTTTGGTTTTGTGAAAGAATATTGCTATTTTGATAATCTTCGAGAGTAAAAATTTTAATTGCTTTTTTTCTAATTGTAAATGTTGGTGTGCTTACAACTGGCGGAAGTAGAGCCTCAAATCTTGATCCGTCTATAGGTAGCTCACATTCTAGTATTGGATTATCTGAATTTGCAGTAGTATCTAAAAAGCTAGCTACGGAATTTATGATAGATTTAGCTTTGGATTCTGGAAAGTTTCCCCAGCATTCCATATCTGAACCTAATTTTTCAACCCATAGCTTACCATCGCTATTAAGCATTAGTTCAATTGTTTTATCATCATTAAGAATATTTATTATTTCATCGCCAAATTCTCTACGAATTTTTGTGATTATGCGTTCTTGAAACTCAGTATTCATACTAAGCTCCAAATCGAAGAAAAAGAAGTAAGGAAAAAGCTAAACTCGGTCTGCCCCCCCCCACTATAACCTAAATTGCGGATTATCATTGCATTATTACTCCAAAAAATAAATTCTTAACGAAATTATACAATATTTTCGTTAAATGTCAAGTAACCTATTATATGGCACATTTTCTTAGCATTATACGAAATCACCATACCTTTTTACCGGAATCTTAAGCTGTGGAAATTCTTTATCCATTGTGTAAATAGCTATACAATTTTCTTTTTCAGCAGTAAAATACTGCAAATAATCTTCAAAGTCTCCTTTGTTGTTATTATAATAATCACAAGCCATATTTATAACGCTTACACCAAAAGAAACGATTTCAAATTCTTTTTCTAGTGCAATACTTTTTAAAAAATAAGTAAATTTATCTAAATTTTCTTTTTTAAGAATATAGGCAATCGTAGAAATCATATCTTCAGAAAAAACTATTTTAATATCATTTGAAAGTAAAAAATAAATTAATTGCTTAGCGTGTATATTATTTTCTCTTGTTTCTTCAAAGAAATCAATCAAAATATTTGTATCTAAAAAAACTTTTTTCATATCCTGCCTTCTTTTAAATCTTGATCTAATAACTCTCTTTTCATTTCTTTTGCAGATTTTGTAGGATGAAATACACCACTAAACATTCCGCCAAATTTTTCTACAAATAATCTAGCTTTGTGCTCTTGTTCGTTTTCATCAAATAAAGATAGCTGATTATTAACTTTTTCTTGTTTTTCTTCGACCACTATCATGTTGTGAATTAAATTTCTATCTTTATTATGAATTTGAGAGGCTTCAATAATATTATAATTTTCAGGATTATTTAATATTTCATCCATACCTTTATACTTAGCTTCTATTTGTGTTTCTTGTTTTATTTCAAGTTTGTCAAAATTAAAAGTTTTAGTAACAGTTTGTCTTAATTCTTTCAAATCTCTAAATGAGCCTTTGCCTATAATATTTGGATTTATTATAAATGACTTTGCTCCTAAGACTCCAAATTCTTCTCTTTGTTCTTTCGTGATTTTCAAAATAACATTTTTCTTTTCAAGTTCATTCATTGCATTATAAACACTTGATTTTCCAAGAATCTTTTTACTTTCAAAATAATTGACAAATTCACTATTATATTGAAATATATTTTGATAGTTTATGTTGCGTATGATAAGTAGTAAGACTTTTAATGCAGATCCTGATAAGTCTGAAACTAAAAAAGATATATTTTCAGTGAAAAGTTTTATAAAATCATCTTTAGTATTTACTTTTTGCAAAAAAGAATTAACAGTAGTAGTAATTTCGCCTGTAATATTATCTATCTTTTCTTCAACTTTGTTATAAAGTTTTTGAGATGTTTTTTCAACATCACTCAAATTTACAATTTCCATATTTTTCCTTTCCAAAAAAATATGGAAAAATTATACCATAAAATTAACTATTTTTCCAAAAAAATATAAAAAATAGTTAAAAATTTTTCAATAAATATTCTAAATTATTTGGAATATTTATTATTCATTTAATTTTTAGATAGTTATATTGTGCCAAAATTTGATAAAATCTTTCCAATATATTAGAGTTTTTTTCCAACCAGCTGGAAAAATCTTCCAACCAGCTGGAAAATATAAATTCAATTCAAACTGCGATATTATCGCTATTACAAAGCATTTTTTTAAAGCTTTTTCCTTCTTATTCTATTCTTGAATTCAAAAAAACATTTTTGAAAAAAATTAATAGGTAAATCAAAAGTAAATAAGATAGTATTCTTATTTACTTTTGAACTTTTATTTGTTTTGCTATTGTCGCTTCGCTCCAGCAAAACTAAAAACACCAAAAAAGAAAATATGTTTTATTTTAAGTTTTCTACTAAATTTTATTAATTTTATAGTTAAACTTAAGCCAAAAATACTACCTTAAGCTTGGTAAGCTTAAATTTAGTAGTTAACTTATTTTAAAACTGCCTTAAAATCATTATTTTTTAAGATTCACATTGAAAACAAAGTTTTTCATAAAATATCATCATCATTAAACTTTTTTCCAAATTTGGCGTCAAATACTTTTTTATTATTAGGTTTTATTTGAAGTTTAACAGGCTCATTTTTAAATTCAATGGTATTTATAGATTTATTGTCGTTTGTTGAAATTTGAGCCGTTTTTGTTTGATTGTGAATGTTTTTAAGTTCATCGTTAAAATATTTATTGAATTGTTTATAAGTCATTTTAAAATTTTTTTCTAGTTTTGCTTTTTCATAAAGAAATTTTGATATTACGCAGCCATTTTCAAATTCCTTTTTTAAATAGTTTATATTTGAATAAAATTCAATTTTAGCTTCACCTCTTTGCATTACATATCCTTTTTAAATAGATTTTTCTAATATCATAAATTCGTATTGATTTGTTTTTTCTTTTTTAGATAATTCTTGATAGCCTAAATGTTTAAAAATTTCAATAGCTTGTTTAGAATATTTTATATCACATCGAACAATTATTTTATTGTTGGGGATAAGTTTTTCATAATATTTAATAAAATTTGTAGTTAATTTTTTGTTTCTAAATTTTTCTAAGATATAGATCATATTTATTTCATATATATTCGAACCTTTACTTTTTCCACAAAATGCGAAACCTGCTTTTTCATTTGTGCTATCTTTAATAATAAAAATTATTCCTAATACACCATTATTTTTTATTATAACTCCTAATTTTTCAATAAATTCTATATTGTAAAAATGTTTTTCTTTAAATCCTAGATAAAAACAATATTTTATAAATTCTATATCTTCAAATGTTGCAATTTTTATATCCAT
>NZ_CP018793.1:1500000-1583173 GCF_002139875.1 Campylobacter vicugnae | reverse complement strand
CATATTCCCTTTAAATTTATTGGCTAATATTTTACTAAAAATTTAATTAAAAATGACTTATTATGGTATTATTGCGGTTTGAATTCAAATTTAGATGTGAATAGTGTGAATAACTTTAAAGGAAATATGTGAAAATCTTAGGAATAGACCCTGGAACTCGCAATTGCGGCTATGCGATAATTGAGAAAATTGGCAATAAAAAAACTTTAGTTGAAGCTGGACTTATCAAAATAAAGCAAGATGATTTACAATTTCAAATAACTCAGCTTTGTGAAGGCCTAGATCTCATATTTAAGGCTCATAAAATTGATGCAGTAGCAATTGAGGATATATTTTTTGCGCATAATCCAAAAACAGTCTTAAAACTAGCTCAATTCCGTGGCGCTCTATCTCTTAAAATTTTGCAAATTCATGGTGAATTTGCTCAATATACTCCACTACAAATTAAAAAGGCTGTTACAGGTAAAGGAAAAGCTGCTAAAGAGCAAGTAGCATTTATGGTAAAAAAGATGTTAGGAATAACTAAAGAGATAAAGCCACTTGATATTACAGATGCAATAGCAATAGCTTTAACTCATAGTTTTAATATAAAATCTTAATAGTCGTAGCGTTTTAGATCGGCTTGGAGTGGATCAATAGCTTTACTTTTAGTTATAAGTTTATGTCCAGCCCAAATAAGTAAAAATAGCCATAATCCAATATAACTAGTAAGAAGTGCGACAAAATCTCTACCTTGTATTAAGGCTTCATAATTTTGCCCAATTATTACAATTATACACATTATAAGTGCTAAAATTGGCCCAAGTGGGTACCATTTTGCTTTAAATGGTAGATCATTTACATCTTTACCTTGAGCGATGTAGGCTTTGCGGAATTTATAATGTGACCAGGCTATACCTGCCCATGTGATAAATCCAGCTAAAGCTGAAGCATTAATAAGCCAAAAATATGCCGCACCATCGCCTAAAAGTGAGGTCAAAAAGCAAGCCGCACCTATAGTAGCAGTAGCAATTAATGCATAAACTGGAACACCTCTAGAATCAGTCTTAGCAAATATTTTAGGAGCTTTTGAACTTTTAGCTAAGGCATAGAGCATTCTAGTACTTGAGTATAATCCACTATTTCCAGCGCTAAATATTGCAGTAAATATAACAGCATTCATCACGCTAGCTGCAAAGGCAATTCCAGCTCTATCAAATAAAATAGTAAATGGACTTTGAGCTATATCTGTTTCGCTATTTTTGAGCAAATTTGGATCTGTAAAAGGTAAAAGCGTACCAATGATAAAAATAGCAAATATATAAAATAATAAAATTCTCCAAAATATTGCATTTATAGCTTTTGGAATACTTTTGTTTGGATCTTTAGCTTCTCCTGCAGCAACTGCTACTAGCTCAGTACCTTGAAAACTAAACCCAGCTACCATAAAAACAGCCAAAATACCTAATGCTCCACCGACAAAAGGCGCGCTTTGTCCAGTAGTAGTATCTTCTAAAAACCAGTTATTAAATCCGCTAACATGGCCATTCATAATACCAAAAATCATAGCCAAACCAAGCATAATAAAGGCTATTACGGCTAAAACTTTTATCAGTGCAAACCAAAACTCACTCTCGCCAAATGTCCTAACACTAAAGTAATTAATTAGTAAAATTCCAGCTAAAAACGATCCTGACCAAATCCAAGCAGGTACATCAGGAAACCAAAATTTCATAATAATAGCCGCAGCTACAAGCTCGGCAGCAACTGTAATAGCCCAGTTAAACCAGTAATTCCATCCAATAGCAAATCCAAAAGATGAGCTAATAAATCTACTACCATACTCATGAAAGCTTCCAGCTACAGGCATATATGTAGCTAATTCACCTAAGCTTTGCATTAATAAATAGACCATAAAGCCTATTAACGCATAAGCTAAAAGCGCTCCACCAGGTCCAGCTGTAGCAATAGTATTGCCACTAGCAACAAAAAGTCCTGTTCCAATAGCACCGCCAATTGCAATCATATTTAAATGGCGTGAGTGCATTGCTCGTTTTAGTTTGTTTTGATTTGACAAGATAATCCTTATTTGAGTTAAATTAGAAGATTCGTAGCTAAGATTATTTTAGCTACGAATTAAATTTATTGACACCCTTCACATTCAATGCTGCGATCAATTGGTTTATTGTCTAGTTGGCTTGAATCTGGGCTTTCGCTTCTTAGATAGTATGTAGATTTTATTCCTAAAGACCATGCAAGCATATATATATCGCTTAGATATTTTCCACTTGCTTTATCTAGGCTCATAAAGATATTTAGACTTTGACCTTGATCAATCCACTTTTGGCGGATTGCACCAGCTTTTATGAGTAATCTTTGATCTAGCTCATAAGCTGGAGTATAATATTGCCAAGTATCTGGACTTAAATTTGGAACTACACATGGAGTCATACCGCTTAGATTTTGTTCAAACCATTTTCGCTTATAGACTGGTTCTATTGTTTGAGTTGTACCTACTAAGATACTAATGCTTGATGTTGGTGCAATTGCCATTAAATAGCCATTTCTTATACCATCTTTTTTGACTTTTTCTCTTAGTTTGCTCCAGTCGCAATTTCCTTCATCAAATAGACTTCCACCACGATTTACTAAGGCTTTTGCATTTTGGTTTGCTAGATCGATTGGGAATATCCCTTTTGACCAATTTGAGCCTTCAAAATCTGGATATACACCCTTTTCTACAGCTAGATTACTTGAGGCATAGATAGCATTATAGCTGATATTTTCCATAATTTCATCTATCTTTTCTAAATGTTCGTAGCTACCCCATTGTATCTGTTTAGTAGCTAGCATCTCAGCCTCACCCATTACACCTAGACCTATTGAGCGACTAGCTATGTTAGTATGTTTGACCTTAGCGTGAGGATAAAAATTTAGATCAATAACATTATCAAGCATTCTAATGGCAATTGGCGTAACTCTAGCTATATCTTCAGGAGTATTAATCTTGCTTAGATTTATACTAGCTAGATTACATACGGCTGTTTTGCCATCTTTTAACCCTTTTTCTACTATAAATATATCTTTATTATTTAATCTATCTAAGGCAGTAATTTTTTTAGCTTTTTTAGTGTAGCCGCCATCTACGGTTATATCGCTATTTTCATCAAATAGATCATAACTTCCATCTGTATAGACTACCTTTGTTTGGTAGTAGTTTGGCTCTGTATTTTGAAATATCTCAGTACATAAATTTGAACTTCTAATTATACCTTTATGTGAGTTTGGATTGGTTCTATTTGCACTATCTTTAAAGCATAAAAATGGCATACCGCTCTCAAAATAGCTTGTAAGTATCTTTTTCCATAACTCTTTTGCTTGTACTACGCTTTTTGCTATATCTGGATGATTTTCATACTCTATATATTTTTTATTAAATTCATCTCCATATAAATCGCATAAATCAGGTGTATCAGCTGGATCAAATAGAGTCCAGCGTTCATTTTTTTCTACTCTTTGCATAAATAGATCATTAATCCATAACGCTGGGAATAGCTCATGAGCTCTACGGCGTTCTTCACCTGAATTTTTCCTAAGATCTAAAAAATCACTCACATCCATATGCCAAGGTTCTATATAAACAGCAATAGCACCTTTTCTAGTACCAAGCTGATCTACAGCAACAGCAATATCATTTGTAACTTTTAAAAATGGAATTATTCCACCAGCTGCGTTTTTATGCCCATCAATGCTGCCACCCATTGCACGGACTTTAGACCAATCCCAGCCTATACCGCCACCAAATTTAGATAGCAAAGCCATCTCTTTATAACTATCAAAAATTCCTTCTATATTATCAGGGGTGCTACCTACATAGCAGCTTGAGAGTTGATGTCTAGTAGTTCTAGCATTTGATAGAGTTGGTGTAGCAAGCATTACTTCAAATTTGCTGATTATATCGTAGAATTTTTTAGCCCAGCCTTGAGAGTCTAGCTCATTTTGTGCTAAAAACATTGCAATAGCCATAAACATCTGCTGTGGTAGCTCTATTGGTTTGCCATTTTTATCTTTGATAAGATATCTATCATATAGAGTTTTTATACCCAAATATGTAAATTGCATATCACGCTCAGGTTTTATATATGCATTTAGATCTTCTAGGTCATATTTTTCTTTAAGGCCTAATAGAATTCTGCCTTCTTGTTCAGCTTTAATTAGATAATCTTGAAGGCTATTATATCCACTAAATCCAGTAGCTTTATGATATAAATCATATAAAAATAGTCTAGCTGCAACAAATGTCCAGTTTGGTCTATCTATATCAATCTTATCTACTGCAGTTTTGATAAGGGTTTGTTGTATCTCTTCGGTTGTTATATTATCACGAAATTGAATTTTTGCATCAACTTCTAGTTCGCTTAGACTGACATTATCTAGACCTTCAACTGCTTCACTTGTATATTTTTTAATTTTAGAGATATCTAACTCTTCTGTTCTACCATTTCTTTTTATAACTTTCATCTATTGTTATACCTCTTAAATTTCAAATACACGCTTAAATATCGCATCTACATTTTTAGTGTAGTAAGAGTAATCAAAGCACTCTTTTATCGCATTTTCATCTAGTTTTTCTCTTAACTCGCTATCATTTAGTAAATTTTGTAAGAATAGACTCTCTTCATTTTCATTAATCGCTTTTTTGCCTTCTTGTAAGTCAGCCCATACTTTCATAGCATTTCTTTGAACAATTTTGTATGCATCTTCTCTGCTTACTCCAAGTTTTGGTAGTTCTAAAAGGACTCTTTGAGAAAATACTAATCCACCAGTTAGATTTAAATTTTTCATCATATTTTCTGGATATACGACTAAATTTGCTAGTAGCCCATTTAGTCTATTTAGCATAAAATCAGTTGTGATAAAAGCATCTGGTAGGATAAATCTCTCTACGCTTGAGTGACTGATATCTCTTTCATGCCATAGTGCTACATTTTCCATTGCTGGAATAGCATATGATCTAATCATTCTACATAATCCTGTTACATTTTCACTTAGTACAGGATTTCTTTTATGTGGCATTGCTGAGCTGCCTTTTTGTCCTGGAGAGAAGTACTCTTCTGCTTCATAAACTTCTGTTCTTTGATAATGGCGGATAGCAACAGCTATCTTTTCGCAACTGCTAGCTAGTATAGCAAGAGCTGAGATAACTTGAGCGTAGCGGTCTCTTTGTATTACTTGATTGCTTGCTGGGGCTGGATTTAGACCTAGATTTTGACATACTAGTTCTTCAAGTTCAAGTGGAGCGTGTGCAAAATTTCCCATTGCTCCGCTAATCATACCTGTACTTATTACTTTTTGAGCATGCATTAGTAGCTCGTATGCTCTTTTAATCTCATCATGCCATATTGCAAGCACTAGACCAAATGTTATAGGCTCACCATGAATTCCATGACTTCTGCCTACCATTAGAGTATTTTTATGCTCATTTGCTCTTATTTTGATTGTATTCATTAGGGTTTTAACATCATCTAAGATTAGATCCATACTATCTTTTATCTGCAAAGCCACAGCTGTATCTATGCAGTCGCTACTAGTCATACCAAAATGGACAAATCTGCTCTCATCTCCAAGACTCTCGCTAACGCTTGTTAAAAATGCTATAACATCATGTTTTGTAGTTTTTTCTATTTCATCTATGCGAGCAATGTCAAATTTAGCATTTTCGCAGATCTTTTGACAATCACTATCTGGAATAAATCCTAGCTTATTCCAAGCTTTTACTGCTGCTATTTCGACTTTTAGCCATGCATCATATTTGGCTTGTATGCTCCATTTATCACTCATAACTTTTCTAGCATATCTCTCTACCATTTCAGAACCTTTTTTGCTGATTTTTTATATAATAAATCTAATATTATATAAAAAATGTTCTAAAAGTTAGGTTAATAAATGGCATATGTTAAGATGAAAATTGGTGAATTTATCGGGCAGAAAACTTATCAAATTTTGTTATCACGTGGCTATACAATGAGCCAAGCTCAAAAGCTTTGCGATAAGGGTAGATTAATTGATAAAAATGGTGTGACATTAGATAAAAATAGTACTATAAATGGTGAATTATTTTTTATAGATTATGAGTGCAAGCCAGTGGGAATAAAGCCGATTTTTGAGTGTGATGAATTTGGAGTTTTTGATAAACCAAGTGGAGTTTTAACTCATCCAAATGGTAGGAATTGTAACTATAGCCTATGTGATGAAATTTGGAGTTTATGGGGAAGAGAAGCTTCTGTAGCACATAGATTAGATAAAGAGACAAGTGGAGTTATTGTAGTTGGCAAAAGTATAGAAACTACGAAAAAGCTTAAATCAATGTTTGAAAATAGAGAAGTTTTTAAAAGTTATTTAGCTTTAGTAAATGGTAAAGTTGAAGTAGATAAATTTGATAAATTTAAATTAGAAAATTATATTGATTTTATGAGTAAACTAGATTTTATTGATAGCAATAATTGGCTTATCATTGATAAGGCAATGGATCTTGCTAAAGATTATAATGATATTAAGATTAGAATGCAAATTTGTGATAATGGCAAGCGCGCTGTAACTCTATTTCGTCCGATTAAATTTGATTATAAAAGGAATTTAACATTGGTTGAGTGTATCCCGCTTACAGGGCGTCAGCATCAAATTAGACTTCATATGTTTTATGTGAAACATAAAATTTTAGGTGATCCAATTTATGGGCTTGAGCGTGATGATATAGAGCGAATTCTAGATGGCAAGATGAGTGAAAATGAGCGTATTGACAAAACTGGAGCAAATAGGCTTATGCTTCACTCCAATCGGCTTAAATTTAACTATAATGGAGCTAAATTTGATATCAGCTCCAAGATGGAATTTGGATTAAGTCCATTTGCGCAAATGGATTAAAAACCTGGGTCAAATGGCAAATTTTGTCTATAGAAATCATCGGTACCTAGACTTCTCATTTGAGCATCTCTTTTGCGATTTCTATTTTCTCTTTCTAGTTCATCAACTCTATCAGATAATCCTTGGTATTCATAACTAGATGAACCATAGGATAAATCATATGCATTAGCAAAGATAACACTTGCAACTAGGGTGATGAATAGGATAAATTTTTTCATAATTACTCCTTTTTTTGGTCTAAAAAGAGTATTCTACCCCCCCCCTAACTTAAAATATGATTAAAATTACTATGAAAATAGTTAAATTTTTAAAAAGATAAAATTGTATTATATTCTCTAGATATACAAATTTATTTTTCAGATTTTATCACATATATCATTCCGATTAAGCCAATAGCAACGACAATGACAATAAAAACAAGTTGAATTATATCAAGCAGTGGCACTATTTTCTCCTTTACTTCTCTCTTTTAGCTGACCACAAGCAGCGCTGATATCAAGTCCTTTGCTCTGTCTAATTGTGCATGTAACACCACGAGACTGCAAATAATCTCTAAATTTTTCTACATTTTCTTGAGATGGTCTTTGATATGGACTACCCTCATGTGGATTAAAGAGAATTAAATTTACCTTTGCTTTTATCCCATGAAGTAGTTTGACTAAAGCTTTAGCATCATTTTGACTATCATTTACCTTATCCATTATAAGATATTCAAACATAACTCTCTTTCTCATATCTATAGGAAATCCACGCACTGCGTCCATTACGCTAGCGATATTGTAGGCTTTATTAACTGGCATTAGCTTTTCACGCAACTCATCTGTAACAGCATGTAGTGATATTGCTAATAGCACGCCAAGATCAAACTCACCAAGCTTTTTAATCTGGCTTGCTAGTCCGCTTGTGCTGATAGTTTGACGGCGTGCGCCAATTGCTAGACCATCATTATCTTTTAATATATTTACAGCTTTTGCCACATTATTTAGATTATCTAATGGCTCTCCCATACCCATATATACGATATTTACTCGTCTTTCATATGGTATTTTATTTTCTCTTTTAATCCATAGAATTTGTCCTACGATCTCACCAGCAGTTAAATTTCGTATGAAGCCTCCTTTGGCTGTTAAACAAAAGCTACAACCCATTTTACATCCTACTTGAGAACTTACACAGATTGTATATCTAGCATGTTTTTGCGTTTTGCCATTTTCATCTACAATCTCTTCTTTCATCGGTAGTAGCACACTTTCAATTGTTTTGCCATCTTTAAGTTTAAAAAGATATTTTATACTTCCATCGCTACTAATCTCATTTTTGATCATCTCTAGTGGTTCTATATAAAATTCATACTTTAAACTCTCTCTAAGATCTTTTGGCAAGCTACTCATCTCATCAAATGATCTTGCATTTTTTTTATATATCCACTCATAAATTTGCTTTGTTCTAAATTTTGGCTGGATAAATTCAGACAGCTCTGCCTGAGTGTAATCAAGCAAATTTTTCATATAATTCCTTTTGATTTTAGATATTTTGTGATGTTTTCTTTGGCTTGTGGGTAATTTTGTATGAAATTTTCATGGGCATTTTCATCGCAATAGTTAGTTGCACATAAAATTGACTCAAATTCAATTCCAAATTTAAGCGCAACACACTTTATACTATAAGCTTCCATATTTTCAGCTGTGAAACCTAAATTTTTAAATTTTTTTGAAATTTCAGCTGAATTTGTAATGAAGTTTGATGAATTTATTAAAATTGTTTTTTGTGAAACATTAGGTAAATTTATCTTGATAGGAGTGTAGCTAAGCCCCATAATTCCACTAATTTCATAGTTAAATGCTAAAGAACTTTGGTAAATTTTAAGCAAATTTTCATTGCCATAAATTCCGCAACTCCCAATAAATATAATCTTTTTTGGTAGCTGTTTTAAATTAAGTAAAATTTTAGTTAAATTTATTGCTGGTTCAACCATTCCAATACCGACAGCTTTGGCAAATTCAAAACTCTCCATCGCTCCAGCACAAACAATTAAAATATCGCTATTTAATCTATTTAGATTCAAATTCTTACCCCAATTCCATTATCTCTTAAGAACTCTTTGAGTTTTAAAATCTCAATCTCTTTATAGTGAAATATGCTAGCTGCAAGCGCTGCATCGGCTCCATTTTGAAAAGCTTGTAAGATGTGCTGCATTGTGCCTGCTCCTCCACTAGCAATGACTGGAATTTGGACTGAGTTTGATATGGCTGATGTTATGTTTAAGTCATATCCGGCCTTAGTTCCATCGCTATCCATAGAAGTTAAAAGTATCTCTCCAGCGCCTAAGTCATAGACTCTTTTAGCCCATTGTATCGCATCTAGTCCAGTATCTTTTCGTCCTCCATGAACAAATACATTATAACTACCTTTATCATTTTTTTTGACATCTATGGCTACTACGATACATTGAGAACCAAATTTATTAGCAGCTTCATAAATTAAATTTGGATTATCTACAGCTGATGAATTTAGGCTGACTTTATCACAGCCTACATTTAATAGCCTTGATATATCATCTATTTTACGAATCCCTCCACCTACAGTAAGTGGGATAAATAGTTGTTTTGCGACCTCTTCTACGACATGGACTATGGTATCTCTTCCATCGCTACTAGCTGTAATATCTAAAAAGCATAACTCATCTGCACCTTCGTCATTATATCTTTTGGCTACTTCGATTGGATCGCCAGCATCTTTTAATCCTACGAAATTAACACCTTTGACTACTCTTCCATTATTTACATCCAAGCAAGGTATGATTCTTTTAGCGAAATTTTCCATTTTTAGACTTTTTATTTTTATTTTACTATAAATTCAGTCAAATTTAGCTAAAATAGCCACTCATGATACGTGCAAAAAAGAAATTTGGTCAGAATTTTTTAATTGATGAGAGCATAAAGCGTCAAATCATCCAAGCGATTCCCAATAATTTAGATAGAATTGTAGAGATTGGGCCTGGCTTAGGTGATTTAACACAAAAGCTTATACAACTTAGTGGAAAAATCGAGTGTTTTGAGATAGACAGCGAGCTTTATGAGATTTTGCTAGATAAATTTGCTAGTGAGATCTTGGAGCAAAAGCTAAAAATAACTAACGCCGACGCTCTTGAATCCTGGGATGAGATAGCAAGACAGGAGTATTTTTTAGTAGCAAATTTGCCTTACTATGTAGCGACAAATATAATTTTAAAAGCATTGAGCGATAGTAAGTGCAAAGGGCTTGTTGTTATGATTCAAAAAGAGGTAGCCTTAAAATTTAGTGCGCAGGCTGGAGATAGTGAGTTTAGTGCTTTGGCTATTTTAGCTGGAGTTAGGGGCGATGTTGAGTTGCTTTTTGATGTGCCTACGACTGCATTTAATCCACAGCCTAAGGTTGTCTCTGCGGTTATTAGAATTATTAAAGATAGAAATTTAATAGGCGAAGAGCTTGTAGAATTTGAGAAATTTTTAAAATCAGCATTCTTATCTCCTCGCAAAACTCTATTAAAAAATTTAAGCAGTTATAGCTCAAAATCTCTTATAGAGAGCTTTTTGCTTAAGTATGATTTACCGCTTACTACTCGTCCTCATGAGCTTTGTGTCGCCTTGTATTTAAAATTATTTAAAGAGGCCAAAAATGAACGAAGAGAAGAGTCAAGCACTAGGTGAAAAACCTAATAAAAAAAGAAGATATCGCAATCATAAAGATAATCTAAAAAAAGAGGCAAATAAAGCTACAGTAGAGCCACAAAATGCTCAAAATACACAAAATGCAGAATCAAAAGATTTAGTTAAAAAAGCTAAAAAACGCCGCAAAAATAACAATTCTACAATTAAAATAGGTGGTAACGAAGATTGGCAAAAGGATATGAAAGCAGCAATTGAGGCTAATAAAGCTAGCCATGAGTTGCGTCTTGAACCGCTTAAATATCTAAATTCAGCTGAGCATAAAATTACTATAACTCCACTTGGCGGTCTTGGTGAGATCGGTGGAAATATGACGATATTTGAGACAAATAATGATGCTATTATCATTGATATTGGTATGAGCTTTCCTACTGAAGGTATGCATGGCGTAGATATTTTGGTGCCTGATTTTGACTATGTAAGAAAGATAAAAAACAAAATCAGAGGTATCATCATAACTCATGCTCACGAAGATCACATCGGTGCGGTGCCATATTTTTTCAAAGAATTTCAATTTCCAATTTATGCTACTCCACTTCCTTTAGGTATGATTAGCAATAAATTTGAAGAGCATGGATTAAAATCATTTAGAAGTTACTTCCGCCCGATTGAAAAAAGAAAGGTCTATGAGCTTGGAGATTTTGAGTTTGAATTAATTCATATCACGCACTCTATTATCGATGCAAGTGCATTAGCTATCACGACAAAAGCCGGTACAATTATCCATACAGGAGATTTTAAAATCGATCACACTCCAATTGATGGCTATCCAACGGATTTAAATCGTCTTGCATATTATGGTGAAAAGGGTGTTTTATGCCTTTTGAGTGATTCAACAAATAGCTATAAAGATGGCATTACAAAGAGTGAAAGCAGTGTAGGAAAGACCTTTGATTCTATCTTTGCTTCGGCTAAGGGTAGAGTGATTATGAGTACATTTAGCTCAAATATCCACAGAGTATATCAAGCTATTGAGCGTGGTATAAAACATGGTAGAAAAGTTTGCGTAATAGGTAGAAGTATGGAGCGCAATCTATGGACAGCTATTGAACTTGGATATGTAAATTTAGATCGTAAAATATTTATAGATGCAAATGAGGTAAGCAAATATCCAGATAATGAAGTTTTAATAGTAACTACTGGAAGTCAAGGCGAGACAATGAGCGCACTATATAGAATGGCTACTGATGAGCATAAATATATTAAAATCAAGCCTACAGATCAGGTTATTATTAGTTCAAAAGCAATTCCTGGAAATGAAACTAGCGTATCTACGATTTTAAATTTCTTGCTAAAAAGCGGAGCAAATGTAGCTCATCAAGACTTTAGCGAGATTCATGTCAGCGGCCATGCAGCTCAAGAGGAGCAAAAGCTTATGCTAAGGCTTATTAAACCTAAATTTTTCCTTCCAGTTCATGGAGAGTATAATCACATCGTAAAACATAAAGAGACTGCGATGAGCTGTGGAATTGATGAGAGAAATATATATCTAATGAGCGATGGAGATCAAGTTGAAGTATGCCAACGCCATATCAAAAGAGTAAAAACAGTTAAAACTGGTAAGGTATTTATAGATAATCAGATAAACAAACAGATCGCTGATGATGTAGTAATTGATCGTCAAAAGTTAGCTGAGGCTGGAGTTGTTACTATCATTTCACAAATTGATAAAAATGCTAAAACTCTAATTCATAATAGAGTAATTAGCTATGGATTAGTAAGCGAAAGACATACAAGAAGTCTAAGTAAAGAACTAGAAGAGATATTGCTACAATTTTTAACTAATGTCAAAGATGATATGCTAAATGACCAAAGAGCGTTAGAAAATCAAATTCGTCAAGTTATTAGAAAGCATATATTTAGAAAGCTTAAAAAATATCCGACAATTGTACCAGTTGTCTATCTGATGTAACGGAGTTAAAAATGGATATAGCTAAAATTGCAAGTGAAGTTTTAAATTTAGAAGCTGATGAGTTAAGGCGTCAGGCTGGTTTAGTTGGTAGCGAATTTCAAAAAGCTGTAAATTTGATTTATAGTTGCAAAGGCAAGCTAATAGTAACTGGCGTTGGCAAAAGCGGCCACATTGGAGCTAAGATTGCCGCTACTTTAGCAAGTACTGGAACGCCTAGCTTTTTTATCCATCCAACAGAGGCTATGCATGGAGATTTAGGGATGATTGGGAGTGATGATGCAGTTTTGGCTATTAGTTATAGTGGCGAGAGTGCTGAGCTATTAGCTATTCTTCCGCATATTAAAAGAAGAGATATAAAAATCATAGGTATCTCTAAATCAGGTTCAAGTTTAGCCAATTTAAGTGATGCAAATTTAAATATAGATATAGAGCGTGAAGCTTGTCCAATAGGTGCAGCACCTACAGTATCAACTACGCTAACCTTAGCGCTTGGTGATGCGTTAGCTGTTTGCCTTATGAAGCTTAGAGATTTTAAAAGCGAGGATTTTGCAGCATTTCATCCAGGTGGAAGCCTTGGCAAAAGGCTATATCTAAAGGTAAAAGATACTATGAGAAAATCAAATTTACCAATTGCCAAAGATGATATATCGTTAAAATCAGCCATTACAGCAATGAGCGAAGGTAGATTAGGTAGTGTGATTTTAGTAGATAATGATGGCAAGCTTAGCGGAATTTTAAGCGATGGAGATTTAAGAAGAGCATTAGAACAAGATAGCTTTGATATTAACTCTAAGGCTATAGAGTTTGCAACCAAAAATCCAAAAACTCTAGATAATCCAGATATGTTAGCATATGATGCATTTAGATTAATAGAAGAGTATAAGATTCAAATTCTTATAATACAAAAAGATCAAAAACCAATAGGTTTATTGCATATTCATGATTTAACGAGCTTAGGGCTATAAAATGCGTATAAATAAATTTATCTCACACAATACAAACTACTCACGCAGAGAGGCAGATGAGTTGCTAAAAGCTGGTAAAGTTAGCATAAATGGTAGAGTAGTAAGCGATCTCTCAACCGAGGTAAAAGATAGCGATAAAGTGCGAATAGGCTCAAGATTAATCAAGCTTAAAAAAGAATTTAGCATGATAGTCTATAACAAGCAAAAAGGCGAGCTAGTAACTAAAAAAGATGACCGTGGTAGAAAAACTATATATGATACATTACCTCGTGGATTTTCTAAATTTATTAGCGTTGGAAGGCTAGATTATGCTAGTGAGGGGTTATTACTCCTTACTGATGCTCCAGCTATTGCCCAGGCTCTTATGGATAGCGATATAGAAAGAGAGTATTATCTAAAAATCAAAGGCGAGATTACAGAACAAGTGATAAATGCTATGCGTGAGGGGTTTTTTGCCAAAGATGCTACCAAAGGAGCTCACGCCAAAACAAAGCAAATTTCAATGGAATTTAAGCCATTTTTAGCCTATAAAATCATTAGTCAAAGTGGTGGCTACACAAGGCTAAAAGTGATAATAAATGAAGGGCAAAATAGAGAGCTTAGGCGGTTTTTTGGCTATTTTGATTTAGAGGTTATGGATCTAAAGCGTGTAAGCTTTGGTAGAGTTAGCCTAGATCAATTAGGTAGTGGAAAATGGCGGTATTTTACAAACTCCGAATATGATGATTTAAGAGATTTTTTAAAACAAAATGGAATTAGATATTAAGGGTACAAATGATACGAGAACTTGTTATTATTGATTTTATAAAGCCATTTTTAAGTATTAAAGAAGTAAAAAATGGTGATGAAATTTATGAATTTTTTAAAGATATTCAGAATAAGCAAGACTTTAATTCGCTTTATATTTTAAATTTTCTTTATAAATTTATTTGCAGCGATGAAGTTGCAAAACGAAAAAGCAGTGCAAGAGAATTTGAAGATTTATTTTCGGTTTTATTTGGCGGAATTGTTACAGATACGCAAAGTAGAAAAAATTTACAATATGAAGTAAGTGAGTTTTTTTGCTAATGTAAAAGACAAAATTGCAGGAAATAAGAGAGAAAAAGCTGATATTCTTTTCCCAAATAACTATGCAATGAGTTTAAAAACATTAATAGCTGAAAATAAAGAGATAAATATGGGAAGTTTTGAAAAAAAAGTTTTATTTGATGGGTTGGGATTAGAAAGTTTTTTAACGGAGCGTAAAAATAATTCTGGTATAGGACTTGGTTCAATTCCCCAATTTACCAAACTTCTGGAAGTTTTAAAAACGGCTAAAAAAAGTGAAATTTTTTACGAACGATTTAGGGAAATGGCAAAATTCATTTACGGAGACGATTTGCTAGTAGCAATTAAAGAAAACAATAAACTTACTTTAAATTTTTTTAGTGGAAGTGAAATTTTTAATATTTTTAGTTCATTTTGTCAAAATACGGATTTAACGAAAATCGTAAATCGCTACGAAGGAAATAGTTTGCGAATTGATAGAGATATGCTTTTAAAATTTTGCAAAAAGGTAGTGATTTTAAAATTTGACAGGTTGCAAAATTCAACTTTAGAGTTAATAAACGAATTTGATATAACGCTTCATAAAAATTATGCAAGGTATTTTAATGGTGATGAAAATGTTAAAAATGAAACTTTACAGACCTTAAAAGACTTATTTAAAAAATTTGATGAAAGGATTAAAAATGCCTAGTGTTATTTCGCTGTTTAGTGGTTGTGGCGGACTTGACTTGGGCTTTTTAAAGGCTGGTTTTGATATAATTTTTGCAAATGATATTGACAAAGATGCTTGTAAAACTTATGAAAAGAACCTAAAACACAAAATAAATTGCCTTGATATTTGTAAGCTTGATGCAACCGAAATTCCAAATGGTGATATTTTAATTGGTGGTTTTCCTTGTTTAGGTTTTACAATCGCAAATGGTAAAAATCGAAATTTAAACAGTGAATATAATTCACTTTATTTGCAATATGCAAGAATTTTAAAGGCAAAACAGCCAAAATGTTTTTTGGTTGAAAATGTTGTTGGCATAAAAGCAGGAGAAAAATTTGCTGAAAATTTTGAAAATGAAATTTTAAAATCTTTTAAAGAGTGTGGTTATCGAGTTAAATTTAAAATTTTAAATGCAAGTGATTTTTTGGTTGCACAAAATCGCCGCAGAGTGATAATTTTAGGCGTTAGAAATGATATAAAAGAAGAAGTAAATTTTCCAATACCATTTGAGAAAAAATTTACTCTTTTTGATGCAATTAGTGATTTACCAGAAAATTTTGATGAAAATATACTAAATCATACAGGCTCATCTCATGGCGTAAAGATAAATGGCTATGTAGGAAACCGAATTTTAGACTGGAATAAACCAAGTCCAACAATTACTGGACGCGGCAGTAGAAGTGGTGGAGCTGTAATTCACCCACACCCAAATTTAAAGCGTCGTTTAAGTGTGCGAGAGTGTGCTAGGCTTCAAAGTTTTCCAGATGACTTTATATTTTTAGGATCAAATTCTGCTTCTTATGCTCAGATAGGAAATGCTGTAGCACCTCTTTTCGCATTTTTCATTGCAAACGAATTTAGGGAATTTTTTGGGCTTGAAAAGCTAGATATTAAAAAAATTAAATGGAATTTAGTATATTTGAAAGATTTAAGAGATTTTTTAAAGCAAAATGGAGTAAGATACTAATATGGCAAAATCTATTATAGATGTAACTAAAGAGGTTTTAGAGTGTAAAAATGAGGCTTTAAACCCAAACCAAATGTATCATATAGCCAATGAAATGGGGCTTACTAAAGAGCTAAATTTAAATGGTAAAACGCCGTGGCGGAGTTTTGCTGCTACGATTTATATGAATGTCAAAAAAGTAGATAGTATTTTTGAAGTGGTGACTGAGAAACCTATAAAGCTCATAAAGCTAAAAAATCAAGTTATAAATTTAGAAGCTCAAATGGAGAAAAATAGCGAGATAAAAGAGCCAAAAACTTCTTATAGCGAAAGGGATTTGCATCCGCTTTTAAGTAGATTTATCTCTTTTAATGAGAATTTTAAAGCTTATACAAAGACGATTTATCACGAAAGTAGCAAAAAATCCCAAAAAGGCGCAGACAAATGGCTATATCCAGATATAGTTGGTGTGAGTTTTGAGTATAAAGATTATCAAAAAGAGTTAAATAAATTTATAGGCAAATTTAGCTCTTTACCGATTAAAATTTACGCTTTTGAGATGAAAAAGCATCTAAGTGTTAGTAGCTTTAGAGAGTATTATTTTCAAGCTGTAAGTAACTCAAGCTGGGCAAATGAGGGCTATTTAGTCGCACTTGATATCGATGAGAGCGATGAGGAGCTTATGGATTTAATGAAACGCCTTAGCTATTCATTTGGTATAGGAGTTATCAGCCTTAATTCGCAAAATGTCGATGAGAGTGTGATTTTAGCTAGAGCTGAATTTAGAGAGAATTTAGATTATTCTGTAATGAATGAATTAAGTATGAAAAATCCTGATTTTAAAAAATTTCTTGAGAGTGTAGAGGAATTTAATATAGAAAAAGAGTATAGAAGCAAAAGTGAATTTGATGAAGTTTTAGATAATGATAAATTAGATAATTATCTAATAAATAAAAAGATAAATGAAGAAGTATATTATGCGACGAAGTGATCGTCAATTAAATGAAGAGAGTGCTTTAAAAATTATTGATGAGAGTCAGTATGCAACGCTTAGCTGTATAGATGAAAATGGGCAAATATTTAGCATTCCTATCTCTATTGTTAGAGATGGTATGAGTATTTTTATCCACGGAGCAAAAACTGGCTCAAAAGCTAGATTATATAAAGATGGTAAAAGTGTAGAACTGGTTGCTGTTAGTCAAAATAGAGTACCTACACCTAGCTATGAGTTTTGTGAAAGTATCAAAGATAGTGCTAGTGAGCTTGGAGGCAAGGTTTTTACTACTGAGTATTTAAGTGCTATAGCTAAAACTAAGGCTTATGAAGTTACTCAAAATAGTCAAAAAATAAAAGCTTTGGAGTTATTATGCAAAAAATATACGCCAAATTATATGGATTATTTTGATACTGCAGCACTTGGTTTGCTTAATAAAATGAATATTTATGAGTTAAAAATAGAGCATTTAAGTGCCAAAGCAAAAATTATCAAATAAACAAAATAGGAGTAGATATTAATGGTTAAATCAATTTTGTTTGTATGTCTTGGTAATATTTGTCGCTCACCATTAGCAGAAGGAATCGCAAGAAAGGTAGCCAAAGAGCGCGGTTTAGATATTTTAATAGATTCAGCTGGAACTAGTAATTATCACATAGGAGAACCGCCAGATTCTCGCTCTATTGAGATTGGGCGTCAAAATGGAGTGAATATATCTATGCTAAAAGGTAGGCAAATTAGTGGGAGTGATTCCAAATTTGATCTAATAGTAGCAATGGATAGACAAAATTATGCTAATATCTCACGCCTTGGATTAGGAAATAGGCTTGTGATGATGGGGGAATTTGGTTTAGATGAGGCTGATATACCAGATCCATATTATGGCAATAATCAAGAGTTTAAAATGGTATATGATATGCTTTATAAAGCTATAAATGCGATGTTTGATGAGGTTCTTAAATGAAATTAGAGTATCAAAAGATTGACTTTACTCATATAGATTTTGCCAAAATCACTGCTTTGAATTTAGATCTGTTTCCACAAAATGAGCTAGTAGCGCCAATAAATTTATCTAATAACATATATGCAAATGATGAGAATCTATCTATTTTCTCTTTTTATAATGATAAAGAGTTTGTAGGTTATGCTGCTATATATAGCTATGAAAATATATCTTATTTAGCATTTTTAGCAGTTTGTGCTAAGTATCAAGGGCGCGGTTTTGGTGGTTTAATTTTAGAAATTTTAAAATCAAATTTTAACTCAATAGTTTTAGAGATTGAGAGTTTAGATCCAAAAGCTACTGATTACTTACAAAGAGTCAAACGCAGTAAATTTTATAACAATCACGGATTTAAAGATTCTGGTTATAAAATATCATATTGCAAAATGACCTATAGTATTTATAGTAATTTTGAGCTTGATTCTAAGCAATTTATAGATATGTTTAATCTATTTAAGAGCAAAAATTATTTTGATTTTAAATTTGAATAGCAGATAATATTTAGCTAAATCCAGCCAAATTTGGCTGGATATAATTTATGAGTATAAAACTGATTTAAATCTACTTGCGATCATTTGAGCGCGCATTAAAATCATATCAGCAATTTGTGGTTCATAAATGCTATTTAAACTCTCTTTGAATAAATTTAACCAGTTATCAAATAGCTCAGGTGGAAATGGATCAAGATTCATATGAGCTTGCATAGGATTGCCTCTAAATGTGCTTTCGCCAATTAATACACCTTTCCAAAACTCACCAATTTTAGCCTTATGTGCATCCCACTCCTCTTCGGTTGTACCGATTTTATGGTTAAATATATCGCCTAGACCAGTCTCATCTTCTCTAATTGCTTCATAAAAGCTCTCCATAAGCTCTGCGATATTCTCGCTTGTAATTTCGTTATATTTCATTTTTATCCTTTCAAATTTGATTTATTAATGACAGCTAGATTTATTCATATCTGGCTGAATAGCTGAGTTATCAGCGCCACCATTTGCATTTATATCTTCTATAATTTTCCATAATTTTGTTGCGGCTTCATCATATCTTTTTGCGCTAATTGAATTTGGTTCATAAAAGCTTACAGGTTTGCCACTATCTCCACCAATTCTTACAGATGGTTCTATAGGAATTTGAGCTAGTATAGTTGTATCATATTCGCTTGCTAAGGCATCGGCTCCACCTTTGCCAAATATATCATACTCCTTGCCATTATCAGGACAGATAAATCCGCTCATATTTTCTATTACTCCAGCTACTGGGATATGAAGTTTTTCAAACATATCAAGACTTCTAGCTGAATCATCTAAAGCCACAGTTTGAGGAGTAGTAACGCAAATTCCAGCCGTTACTGGTACGCTTTGAGCTAGAGTTATTTGTGCATCGCCTGTTCCTGGAGGCATATCAAGTAGCAAGATATCAAGCTCACTCCATAATACTTCATTTAGTAGTTGAGTGATTGCCTTCATAATCATTGCGCCTCTCCACATAAGGCCTTGACCATCTTCTATTAATAGTCCCATACTCATCATCTCAATACCATGAGTTTGAAGTGGTTTTAATTTTTGTCCTTCTACTTCAGGTTGGCGACCTTGGACGCCTAACATTCTAGGTATATTTGGACCATATATATCAGCATCTAATAGACCGACTTTTTTGCCTTGTTTAGCAAGTGAGATAGCTAGATTTAAAGTAGTTGTAGATTTGCCTACTCCACCTTTTCCACTGCTTACCATTACAAAATTTTTAATTTGAGGAGCAATATTTTTCCCGCTTTGTGAATTTGATTGTTGGGTTTGAGGCTTTGGTGCGATAATCTCTATCTCTTTGCCTAAATTTAACTTTTCTATCTCATTTTTGATAGTTTGAGCAACTTCAGGTTTGGCTGATGTAATTTCTACAACTATTTTAGGATTAGTTGATTTTACAAAGCCAAAATCTACAATGCTTTTTTTAAAGCCTGGATAAATCACGCTTTGTAGTTTATTTAAAATTTTTTCATCCATATTTAACCTTTTTGAAAATTTGAGTTATATTAGCTAAAAATTATAAATCTTTAGCTAAAATTTTTTAAACTAAAATAGAGAAGTGTATGAGCGAATTTAGTATTTTTGGCAAATATTTATATTATGATTTAAGTAAAGAGTTTATATGTTTTACAAAAGATGAGCTTAATAAGGCTTTAAATTTTATGCAAAATAGAAAAAATGAGTATTTTGTAGGATACTTAACTTATGATATGGATGAAAATAATCCAAATTATCCTATAGCACACTTTAAAGGTTATAGAAATAAAGAAATTTTTAAGCCAAAAAATAGTTTTAAATTTTCACTATTTAAGCCATATTTTTATCCACAAATTTTAAAAAATTTATCTAAAAAAGAGTATGAAAATGCATTTGCTCATATAAAAAATGAATTAGCTAGTGGCAATAGCTATCAAATCAACTTCACAAGTGAGTTACAAATATCTACTAAAGTTAGTAGCGATGATATTATAGCTACTCTTTTGAATAGACAAAAAAGCAGATATTTTGGCTATTTTAAAAGTCAATTTTGCGAGATAATATCCTTTTCTCCTGAGTTGTTTTTTAAATTAAAAGGTAAAAATATTACTTTTGCACCTATGAAAGGCACTATAAGGCGTGGTCAAAATAAAGCTGAAGATAGAGTTTTAAAAGCAAAGCTTAAAAATGATCCAAAAACTAGAAGTGAAAATTTGATGATAGTTGATCTATTGCGTAATGATATGAGTAAGATTATTAAAATTGGTTCATTGCATATAAAAAAGCCGATGAAAATCATTAAACTCAAAACACTATTTCAAGCAATTTCACCTCTTAAAGCTAAGCTTAAAAACAGAAATTTAAGCAAGATTTTTAATGCTGTTTTTCCTTGTGGGTCGATTACTGGTGCGCCAAAACTAGCCACAATGCGTATTATAAAGCGTTTAGAAGATAGAGAGCGTGGAGTTTATTGTGGTGCAATGGGGGTTATAAATGCTAATAAAGCCATTTTTAGCGTACCAATTAGAACCCTTGAAAAGAGATTTAATCAAGATTTTTACAGATATGGCGTTGGTAGTGGTGTGGTTTGGGATTCAAAATGCAATGATGAGTTTGTCGAATTAGAGCTAAAAAGTAGCTTTTTATACCCTAAGATGGAATTTGAATTGTTTGAGACTATGCTTTTGCGTGGCGATAAGATATTTTTATTGCAAAATCATTTAAAAAGAGTTATTAACAGTGCTAAATTGTTAGGATTTAAGTTGCCAATAGAATTTGATTTTGATGATATAGATGAGAGTGTATTGAAATTTTGCGATATTATAGGCGGTATAAATAGTCAAAGTGGTTTTGAGAGTATCTCTAAATTTAGAAATATTTTTGCTAATTTAAAGCCTAGCAATGGTGATACAAGGGTAAATTTGATCTTGAGCAAAAGTGGTGAGTTTAAAATAATCCAAACCCAAATTCCGCCCATTAATTCAAATAAAATTGCAATTAGCCAAAACCGCTTAAATTCTTGCAATGATCTTTTATATCACAAAACCACGCTACGAGATGAGCATATTGTAAATGATGGGCTTTTTGATATTTTTTATCTAAATGAAAAAGATGAGCTTTGCGAAGGCAGTCGTTCAAATATTGTGTTAAACATAGATGGTAAATTTCTTACTCCAAAGTTGCAAAGCGGCATGCTACCAGGAACTTTGCGTGAGAAATTATTAAAATCTGATGAGATACAAGAGGATATTTTAAGATTAGATGATCTAAAAAATGCCAAAGAAATTTACGCTATAAATTCGCTACGTGGTGCTATAAAGGTAGAACTATGAGAGTTTTATTGATAGATAATTACGACTCATTTACCTATAATATAGTCTATTATTTAAAAGAGCTTGGCGTTAAGGTTAAGGTGGTAAAAAATGATTTTGCTACTACAAAAAAAGCTATAAAATATGCTAATAAATTTGATAAAATCATTATTTCACCTGGATTTGGAACGCCTGATGATTCTGGTATTTGCGTTGATATTATAAAGGCTTTAAGTAGCAAAAAACCAATTCTAGGTGTATGCTTAGGTCATCAATGCTTAGCTAAAGCTTTTGGTGGCGATATTATTCGTATGCCCAGACCATTTCATGGTATAAGCATAGAATGCGAATTTAAAAAATCTTTACTTTTTAAAGGGGTAAAAAAACCTTTAAAAATAGCCTTATACAACTCTTTATGCGTAAAAAATATAGCCGAATTTGATATTTTAGCAGATATAAAAGTAGAAAATAAAAGCATTATTATGGCCATAAAACATAAAAAATATCATTGCTATGGAGTTCAGTTTCATCCTGAATCTATATTGCAAGCTCAAGGCAAAAAGATATTAAAAAATTTCTTAAATTTAAAATAGCAAATTTGCTAAGACAAAAGCCAAAACAATAAGCCACAAAAATATCAAACTAGAAGCGATAAATACCTTTAAATTTGCATTTTTCAAAGCTTTTTTGGTGATTGTAAGCCCTAGGGCACTCATCGCAACACTAAGCAAGAAATTATCAACCAAAGATATAAACTCTTTAATTTGCGGATTTATAAATCCAGAGCAGAGTAATGCTACAAAAAACCATAGAGCAAAATATGGAAAATTCGCCCTAATGTTTGATTTTTCGCCGATGAAAAATCCACTAGCAAGGCTTAAAATTATCAAAAATGGCGCTAGCATTAGAACTCTTAGCATTTTTATTATAATTGCGTTATTGGCTACTACTTCATTATAAGCACTAGCACCAGCTACATGCGCTACTTCGTGTAAGCTAGCACCGATTATAAATCCAGCTTTGAGATTTTGAGCTTCACTAAGGACAAATGGGTATATAAACATTCCCAAACTACCAAATATCACAACCGAGCAAAGTGCGATGGCTACGGCATTTGGTGAAGCTTTGACAATGCTTTGAGTGGCCATCAAAGCAGCCGCACCGCAGATGCTAGACCCAGAGCTTATCAAGACTGAAAGTTTCTTATCAATACCAAAAACACGACAGATAAAATATCCAACAATAAAGCTACTAAAAACAATGATAAAAGCACTTAAAATCCCAGCATAGCCGATACTAAGTGCTTCATCGAGGCTGATTTTAAATCCATATAGAATAATCCCAAGTCTTAGAATTTGCTTTGTAGATATAGCCAAAATCCCACTTCTAGCTATCAAATTCGCACTTTTTTTGCTACTATTGGCTAAAATAGCACCCAAAATCACAGCAATTATCAAAGCGCTAATCCCAAAAGCGCTTAAAAAATTCGCTGCTAAAATAGATATAGCCGCTAAAATTATCAAGATAGTAGCGGCGTACATTTTCCTTGTTTTATATATCTTTGCTCTCATTTGTAGGGTAGCTTTCACAGCTAGTTTTGGCTATCTCTTGACTTATTTTATAAGCACAAAATTTAGGCCCACACATAGAACAAAACTCAGCCTCTTTAAATACATCTTGAGGAAGGCTCTCATCGTGCAATTCTCTTGCTTTATCTGGATCTAGAGCTAATTCAAACTGCTTGTTCCACTCAAATTTATATCTTGCATCGCTCATAGCGTGATCTCTATCTATGGCACCTGGACGATTTAATGCGATATCGGCTGAGTGAGCTGCAATTTTGTGAGCTATTATGCCATCTCTTACATCTTTAGCATTTGGTAAGCCTAGATGCTCTTTAGGCGTAACATAGCATAACATACTAGCGCCATGATATGCAGCCATAGTTCCACCAATAGCACTTGTGATATGATCATATCCAGCGCCAATATCAGTAGGCAATGGCCCAAGGATGTAAAATGGAGCATCGTCACAGAGTCTTTGCTGTTCTTTCATATTAAATTCAATCTGATTAAATGGCACATGCCCAGGGCCTTCTACCATTACTTGAACATTTTTTGCCCAGGCTCTTCTAGTTAGATTTCCAAGCTCTTTTAGCTCAGCCATTTGAGCCTCATCGCTAGCATCAGCAAGGCAACCAGGACGCAAACTATCACCAAGAGATAGAGCAACATCGTATTTAGCACATATATCGCATATATCATCAAATGCAGTATAAAATGGATTTTCTTTATGATGTTTCATCATCCAGCTAGCCATCAAGCTTCCACCGCGGCTGACAATTCCCATTTTACGCTTAGCTACTAATGGCATAAACTCAAGCAAAAATCCAGCATGAATTGTAAAGTAGCTTACGCCTTGTTTTGCTTGTTTTTCTATGCAATCAAGCATAATTTGTGGAGTTAGATTGTCTAAATCTTTGATATCGTGGATTATTTGATAGATTGGCACAGTGCCAATTGGCACAGTTGAATTTGCTATAATTGCTCTTCTAATAGCATCTAAATCGCCACCAGTGCTTAGATCCATTACAGTATCGGCTCCATATTTTAAACAGACATTTAGCTTTTCTATCTCTTCATTTATATTGCTAATTATCGCACTTGAGCCTATATTTGCATTTATTTTACAAGTTACTGCTCTACCTATTGCCATTGGGATTAGATTGTGGTGATTGATATTAGCTGGGATTATAAGCTTACCACTTGCGACTAGCTCTCTAACCTTGGTAGCTTCTAGTTTTTCTATATTTGCTACATACTCCATTTCTTCAGTTATTATGCCATTTTTAGCATAATACATCTGAGTTGGAGTAGGATCATTTTGGCGTTTTTGACACCACGCTTGTCTCATTTGCTGTCCTTTTTAAAGTTTTTAAGCTCAAATTCTACAACAGATAATTAAATACAAAATAACTCTTAAATGCATTTATCGATTTAAATTTGGTGTAGATATGGATTTTATTTTAATATTTTAATATTGTTGGTTTTTATGTTACAAATCAAGCTTTTATCAATATAACTGGGAAGAAGCTACACAGTAAAAAGCTTAAATTTAATATATCTTAAATATCTGTTTTAAGTCTTATTTGTAAGTAAATTTGGATTGCAATACTTTTAAAATATCTAAATTTAGGCTATTAAATGGCTAAATTGTGGTTAAAATTTGTTTTACTTTCAGTCAAATAAAATTAAAAAAAGTGTATAATTTCGTAACATAATTTTAAATTTAGGACATATTTTGATTGATATCTCTTTAGTAATGCTAGGCGCTGGAAGTTCTACAAGATTTGGCCTAGCGACCAAAAAGCAGTGGTTACGCACTGGCGATGATCCATTATGGCTAAAAGCTACGAAAAATATAAGCTCAAATTATAATTTCAAAGAGATTATTGTAGTTAGCAATGAGTGTGAATATATGTCAAGATTTGCCTCAAATATTAAATTTATTCAAGGTGGCTCAACTCGCCAAGATAGTCTTAAAAATGCATTAAATCACATTAGCAGCGACTATGTGATGGTAAGCGATATAGCTAGAATAGATATACCAGATGTATTGATTAAAAGATTGATAAAAGATGCAAATTTAGCCGATTGTATTGTCCCAGCATTAAAAGTAAGCGATACAGTAGCTTATGGTAGCGAGTATATAAATAGAGATGAGTTAAAGCGAATTCAAACCCCACAACTCTCCAAAACGAACATATTAAAACAAGCATTAAATAGCGATATTATCTATACAGATGATAGCTCAGCTATTGCTGCTATTGGTGGTAAGGTTTGGTATGTAGAGGGCGATGAGAGAGCTAGAAAGCTTACTTATAAAGATGATTTAAAACTTTTAAATATTGAGCCTCCATCATCTGATATATTTTGTGGAAATGGTTTTGATGTGCATGCATTTTGCGAGGGTGATTATTTAAATTTAGCTGGAGTTAAAGTGCCATTTAATAAGGCTTTTAAGGCTCATAGTGATGGCGATGTAGCTATTCATGCGCTTTGTGATGCGATTTTAGGAGCGGCTGGCGCACCTGATATTGGCCAACTTTTCCCAGATACTGATATGAAATTTAAAGGTATTGATTCTAAAATCTTACTTGAGCGTAGCGTGGAGTTTGTGCGTTCTATTGGATTTGAGATTATCAATGTTGATATAACCATAATTTGCGAAAAACCAAAGATATCGCCATATAAAGATGAAATGGCAAAAACCATAGCAAGCGTAATGGGTATAAATAGATTTAGAGTAAATATAAAAGCTACTACGAGTGAGAAGCTAGGATTTACCGGGCGTGGCGAGGGAGTTGCTGTAATGGTTAGTGTGAATTTGAAATATTTTGATTGGACTAGGGTATGAGAGTTTTAATAGTAGAAAATGAGATTTACCTAGCTCAAAGTATCGCTAGTAAGTTAGTTGAATTTGGATATAGTTGCGAGATTGCTACTCATATATTTGAGGCTTTAAGAGATGAGAGATATGATGTTGTGCTACTATCTACAAGCTTTAATTCAAATGAGTTTTATAAGGTTATAGAAAATCATAAAAACTCAATTATTATCTTGCTTATTAGCTATATCAGCTCTGATACTGTATCAAATCCGATGAAAGCTGGAGTAAGTGATTATATCCAAAAGCCATTTATGATAGAAGAGTTAGTTAGAAAGATTAAATTTTTTGAATCATTTAAACGCTATGAGATGTTAAATGAAACTTATAGCATTATGCTAGAATCGGCTATGATAATTAATAAACCAGCTAGTTTAGACCACAAAAAGATTAAATTACCACTTATTATTCACTCTAGCAAAATTCAAATTAGCGATGGTTTTGTTTTTAGTTATGCTAAAGAGAGCGGATTAAACTGTAAGATTGTAGATGCTAAGCTTGGCTTTGATATTAAGGCTTTATTGCCAAATAGCTTTATATATATTAGAAATATTGATGAGCTTAGCTTGGACGCAAGAGCTAATATGCTTGATTCTTTGCGAGGTACGCCAACTATCGTTCATAGTGCAAGCGATCATATAGGATTTAATTTTATGATGTTAGGTGAGCCGCGTGCTGCTATGATGAGTGATATATTATCAATTGATGAGTATGTTAAGCAGATGATTTTATTATATCAAGATATCTTGCCAGATACTGAGATATCAAAAAAACTTGGAATATCGCGTAAATCTATATGGGAAAGAAGAAAAAGGCATGATATCTACAGACAGAAGTAATATTATAAATATCAATCAAGATACATATGGCACCTTAGGTCTTATCAAAAATCAAATTTTAGGTAAATTTAAAAGGCTTATGGATGCTAATGAGGCTAAAACGGTTTATCAAACTGGATATTTTAGAGGTGAGCCGATGCCGTATGCTTATACCTTCGCACCATTTGGCAGAAGAAATCAAGCCATAATTAGAGCTATCAAGCAGGGTCAAAAGCTTGAATTTGCACTAAATGGAAATATAGTTGGTCATATGGTTGTCTCATCAGTTTATAAGCTTGAAAATCCTCATAATAGTATTTTTGCTGCTAGAGAGGTAGAACTAGATGATGATAATAAAACAGGTAAATACGCAGTTAGCGGCGAATTTGAGATTTATGATAATACATTGGCCAAGATTAAAAAAAGTGTCTTAAACACAATAAAAGAGAAAAATTATCAAAAAGTAACTGCCTTAATGCTAACAGCCGATCCGTTTCATAGATTGCATGAAAGACTTGTAAGAATGACAATAGATAAGGCTGATATCACTATTATCTTTTTAATCCGCACTTTAGATAGTAAAAGAAATATTGATTTTAAACTAAGACAAAAAACTTTAGAGTATTTTGTAAGTAACTTCTTGCCTAGTGAGCGTGTGATTATAGTGCCATTTGAGAATAGTTATCTATTTAGCAATCATATAAATCCAGTTTTAGAGTGTTTAACAGCTTATAATTTTGGTGCAACAAAGCTGGTTGTAGGACAAAATCATGGCGGTATTGGTATGTTTTATGACCATAACCAGCCAAGCACAATTTTAGATAGTGTTGCTAAAAATTTAGATATAGAACTCATAGTTATGCCTGAGCTGGTTTATTGTAATCAGTGCCGAACTATTGTAAGTACTAAGACCTGCCCGCATGGTCAGCATCATCATATTAAATATAAATCTGATACGCTAAAAGAGCTTTTATTCCGTGGAATTTTGCCGCCTGCAATTTTAATGCGTAAAGAGATTTCAGCAATGATTTTAAGCACTCTATTTCCTGATAGATTTGAAAACTTTCAAAAGATTTGCGATGATTTATTTCCAAATGTTGGACTTTTAGAAGAGCGTACGCAAAGCGATTTTTATCTAGAATTGATGAGCTTATATCAGACAACTTCACTTACATAAGGATTAATATGCAAAAGTTATTTGTAACATTTTTTTATTCTGGATTATTGCGCCCAGCACCTGGGACTTGGGGAAGTTTAGCTGGAGCGATAGTTGGCGTGGGGATATATTATTATATTGGATTAGAGACACTATTTATGGCTAGTATTTTGCTATTTTTAGCTAGTATTAGCATAATTGATTCTTATGAAGCCAAAAGTGGCACCCACGATGATAGCTCTATAGTTATTGATGAGGTTGCTGGCGTATGGGTTAGTATATCTATAGCGTTATCGAGTTGGGAGCAGTTAGGAGTGGCTGAATTTGGCTGGATTAGTGTGATTTTGGCTTTTGTGTTTTTTAGAATTCTAGATATTACCAAGCCTAGCATAATTGGCAGATTAGATCGCAATCTAAAAGGCGGATTAGGCGTAATGAGCGATGATATGGTAGCTGGACTTTTTGCTGGACTTATAGCTGCTGCGTGTGCGGCTGTGTGGGTTAAGGCTGGATTGCCTATTTTATAAATTAATTATAAAGCTATATGGCTTAAATTACAAAGGATTCAAATGCAACAAAAAATTGATAAAATAAAGGAATTTTGGCAAAATCAAGCTATTTTGCATGGCAATCTTAGCACCTCAACCTCTCCTGATAGCATAGCTTTTAAAATGGAGATAGACACACTTATAAAAAATATCCCAACCGGAGCCAAAATTTTAGATATTGGCTGTGGAAATGGAGCAAAAGCTAAAGAGATTATTAAAAATATAAATTGTCAATATTTTGGTATAGACTACTCTAATAATATGATAAATCAAGCTTTAAGTAGATTTGAAAATGAGTTGGGGGGGGGGTGCAAGGGAGTTGCACACTTTAGAGTAGGAGATATATTAAATTTAGATGATATATGCTTTGATGAGTTTGATATCATTATAACTAGTAGATGTTTGATAAATCTTACTTCAATCCAAGATCAACTAAAAGCTATTAAAAATATTCATCTAGCTTTAAAACCAAATGGTATATATTTGATGATGGAGAATTTTATAGAGCCACTACAAAATCTAAATAATGCTAGAAGTAGATATAATCTAGAGCCTATAGAGATAAGGTGGCATAATTTATATATTAATCAAGAGCAATTTTTAGATCAAATTTCAAATTTATTTAGCGTTGTAAAAATTGACAACTTTGCAAGTACATACTACCTAATATCTAGAACATTAAATGCTATATTAAATTTAAAAGATAATAAAGTTGATTATAATTCTACGCTTAATGAACTAGCAGCTAAATTACCATCTCTTGGGGATTTTTCGCCTGAGAAGTTGATAGTATTAAAAAAGTATAATTATTATAGGTTGATATCTATTGTAAGCCTTCATAGAAGGCATAGCAATTTTATGGGTTTTATAATAATACGATCACTTACTCTTTTAGGCAGAGCCAATGAGCAAAAGGTATATTAATATTTAGCTTTGATTGCATGAGTGAATTTATTAATTTTAGGTCTTTTTCTCTTTGTTTTAATTGTTTATAGCGCTTATTTTCATCTATATCAATAGTGATTACAACATCAGCAAAATCTATTCTAGTAGGACTGGCACAGATATAAAAGATAATTTTGATATAAGGTGGAAGGAATTTAAAAAATGGCTTTAGATTGTCTTTTGTAGAGTTATAGGGGGGGGTATTGCGTATTTTTGGACGCACTATAAAGAGATTAAGACTCATTACATTATCATCAATAACTGCTATTTGATAAGGTTTAAAATTATCAAAACCTTTTTTGCGAATAAATTTACCAAGCGTACTTTTGCCGCTACCACATGGCCCAGCTATAGAGATTATCATTCGTGGTTTTTCTTTTAGGGTTTGTAGGCAAATTTGATTTAAATCGCTTAATAATTCTGCTTTATCATAAACTATTTTCATCTACATCCTTTATAAATTTGGGCTAAATTATATCTAAAATTAAAAATAGATTTTAGTTAATTTTGATAAAATACTATTTAAATTTAAAAAAGAGCAGATATGAATCCAATACTAAATACAGATAGCTATAAAATTTCACACTATTTACAATACCCAAAAGATATTAAATTTGTCAGTTCATATATAGAGTCTCGTGGCGGCAGGTGGAATAGATTGTTATTTTATGGATTGCAGATATTTTTGATGGAGTATCTAAGCCAAAAAATTACCTATGAGAATATAGATGAAGCAGCTGATTTTATCGCTGCACACGGGATAAAATTTAATAAAGATGGCTGGAAATATATAGTAGAACATCATGGTGGAGCTTTGCCTTTAGAGATTGAAGCAGTAGCTGAAGGAAGCATAATCCAGACTGAAAATGTGCTTTTACAAATTAAAAATACAGATCCAAATTTGGCCTGGCTAGTAGGATATTTTGAGACTGCAATACTTCGTTCTATTTGGTATCCAGTTGCTGTAGCGACTAATAGTTATTTTTGTAAGCAAAATATATTGCATTTTTTAAAAGAGAGCGGAACGCCTGAAAATATAGATTTTGCCTTGCATGATTTTGGTGCGCGTGGGGTAAGTAGTTTTGAGAGTGCTGGAATTGGAGGAAGCGCTCATATGGTAAATTTTAAAGGCTCAGACACCATTACTGGCGCACTCTTTGCTAAAAAATATTATGGTGCTGATATGGCTGCTTTTAGTATTCCAGCTAGCGAGCATAGCACGATGACATCATGGGGTAAAGAAAATGAGATGAAAGCCTATGAAAATATGGTGCAAAGCTATGGTGATGGGATATTTGCTTGTGTAATAGATAGCTATGATACGCTAAATGCAATTGATTTATGGGGAAAACTATTTGATGAGGTAAGATCAAAAGGCGGCAAGGTTGTTCTTCGCCCAGATAGTGGTAATCCTGTAACTATGGCAAGTCAGTGCATCGAAAAGATGATGAGCTTAGCAGGATATAAGTTAAACTCAAAAGGTTATAAAGTTTTACCTGATCATATAAGGCTTATTTATGGTGATGGTATCAATCCACAAAGTATAGAAGATATACTAAATGAACTTAAATTTAGAAAGATAAGTAGTGATAATATAGTCTTTGGTATGGGTGGGGCTTTATTGCAACATTTAAACCGCGATACTCTAAGATTTGCTATGAAGGTAAATGCAGTAAGTAGCGATGGGATAAACTGGAGAGATGTATATAAAAATCCTATAACCGATCCTAAAAAACGCTCAAAATCTGGTCGCTTAGCACTCATTAAAGAAAATGATATATACAAAACCATTAGAGCCGATGAGTTAGGTAGTAAAGATAACTGGCTAATTCCAGTCTTTAAAGATGGGAAAATTTTACGCAAATTTAGCTTTGATGAGATTAGGGCTAGGGCTAGAGAATTTGATTAATTGATGGAGTTTTAAACTCATTTTGGATAAAATCCATATCTTAATATGAAAGGAATTTAAATGCATAGAAAAAAGATATATAATCCAAGCTCTGATGAGACGCTAAATGACCGTAAGGTTTTTAATGGCAATCCGCATGGAATTTTAAATTTTACAAAAGCAAAATATACTTGGGCGCTTAAGCTTTGGGATATTATGGAGGCTAATACTTGGTTCCCAAAAGAAGTCGATACCACCGATGATGTGCGTGACTATGCTTGTAATCTAACAACAGCTGAAAAGAGAATGTATGATCTAGTTTGGTCTCAGCTGATCTCAATGGATAGCTTTCAAACAAATAACCTAGCTGATAATATAAACCCATACATAACTGCTCCAGAGATAAATGCCGTATTAGCACGCCAAGCCTATGAAGAGGCTAACCACTCAAAAAGTTATGCTGTAATGGTAGAGGCAATTTGCGATAATACCGATTTAATATATGAGATGGAAAAGCACGATGATGTCTTAAGACGCAAAAATGATTATATCTCAAGCGTATATGAAGAGCTAGCTGGAGATGTAACCGATGAGAAGCTACTTTTAGCAATGGTAGCAAATCAAATTCTAGAAGGGGTATATTTCTATAGTGGATTTACTGCTATTTATGCCTTAGCAAGAGCTGGAAAAATGCTAGGCTCAGCACAGATGATTCGCTTTATTCAGCGTGATGAGATTACTCACTTATTGTTATTTCAAAATATGATAAACTCAGTTCGTAAGGAGCGTCCAGATCTATTTACTCCACAAATTGAGGCTAAAATTTATGATATGTTTCAAAAGGCTGGAGAGCTAGAGATTGAGTGGGGAAAATATATCACGCAAAACCAAATAATGGGATTTACTGATGATATCATCGATCAATATATCAAATATCTAATTGATGATAGATTAACATCAATTGGTCTTAAAAAGCTCTATAATGTCAGCCATCCAATTAAATGGGTTGATGATTTTGCTAAATTTAATGACCAAAAGTCAAATTTCTTTGAAAGCAAGGTAACAAACTATAGCAAGGGCAGCCTAAGCTTTGATGATTTCTAATCTTAAATCACATACGCTAAACTCTTTAGGGGCGATTTGTAGGGCTAGTGAGCTTTGTGAGTTTGCTAGCTCTTTAAGTAGTGGAGATTTAGCACTTTGTGGCGAGTTGTGTGTGAGTGGATATGAGAGTCTCGGAAAGAAGTTTGAAGAAGATCTAAAGCTAAATTTAATTAATAGTCTCAAACCTGGAGCCTATCTTGGATTTAGCTATCATAGCAATGGATATAATGAGTTTGTTTTGCTTAGTAGCAATGGGGTTGAGTTTAGCCAAAACAAGCATAAGTTATTTAAGCTAAATGGCGAAGATAGAATATTTAAAGCTGGCGTTGCAGATGAAATTAAAATTAACTCCATTGCCGGAGTTAATATTGGTGTTTTAATCTGCTTTGAACTTAGATTTATAGAGCTTTGGAATAGATTAAAAGGTGCCGATATAATCTTAGTTCCAGCTATGTGGGGTGAGTCTAGAAGTGAGCATTATGAGGTGCTTTCTCAAGCTTTAGCTTTGCAAAATAGATGCTTTGTTATAGCGTGTAGCGATATGGATTTGAAATTTAATATGGTTTTTTGTCCTAATGGTAGCAGAGCAAAAAGTAAGAAATTTGATATAAATTTGATTAATAATTTTAGACAATGGATGGATAATGAGTAGTTTAGAAGCAGCAAAATGTCAAAAAATGAGCGATGAAATAGCTAATTTAGTAGAGCTTAGTCCGATGGTATATAGGGCATTTAGCACTACTCCAAGGACTCCATTTGTTCCTGTTTCTATTAATGCTTTTAAGTTAGATGCTCATCCGATTGGCTCTAATCAATGGATTAGCTCGCCGCTGACTGTGGCTAAGATGACTATGGCTTTGGAGGCTGAAAATTGCGATAATATCTTAGAGATTGGATGTGGTAGCGGATATCAAGCAGCAATTTTAGCTAAGATTGCAAGAAGAGTTTTTAGCGTTGAAAGGATTGAAGCGTTAGCAAATTCAGCTAAATCATTGATGAAGAATCTAGGAATAAATAATGTATTTATTCGTTTTGATGATGGGAATTTAGGATGGAGAAGCTATGCTCCATATGATAGGATTATTCTTAGTTGTTTTTGTGATGTAGTTCCAGATAGGCTTTTTGAGCAGTTAAGAGATGGTGGAATTTTAGTAGCACCTGTGGCTAAAGATGGCAAGCAATATATAACTCAATATAAAAAATCTGGTAATCAGATAAATTGCAAAACTTTAGGAGAGTGTGTATTTGTACCGCTACTTGGAGGAACTACAGATAAATAGAATAATCTATATCCTAAAGCAAGATAACTTTAGGATATAGATAAAAGAGATTAAACCATCTCTACGCCACTACCTTTGATAATCTGGCCGATTATATATCCATCGCTATTAGCTAATACATAATCAGCTTTATCTTTTGGTACTACTAGCACCATTCCTACACCGCAGTTAAATGTTCTATCCATTTCGCTTTGTTCTACGCTTTTGGCAATAAGGTCAAATATTTTTGGTGTTTTTATAGCTTTTCTTTGCACTTTTGCACCAAGGCCATTTGGAAGTACTCTTGGTAGATTTTCTACTATACCCCCGCCAGTTATATGCGCCATTGCATTTATGCTATCTTTAAGTCGTAAAAACTCATCTACATAAATTCTAGTAGGCTCTAATAATGTCTCTAAAAGTGTCCTACCTTCAAACTCATCACCTAAATTTAACTTTTCTTTTTTTATCACAGCACGCGCTAGTGAGAATCCATTTGAATGCAAACCAGAACTTGGAAGAGCTATTAAGATATCGCCTTCATTTACAAATTTAGTTCTATCTATCTCATCTTCTTCAGCAATTCCTACAGCAAATCCAGCTAAATCAAAATCCCCTGAGCTATACATACTTGGCATCTCAGCTGTCTCTCCGCCAATTAAAGCACATTTAGCTTGCACACATCCTTTGGCGATTCCGCTTACTACCTCTTTGGCTGAGTTGATATCAAGTTTGCCAGTAGCATAGTAATCCAAAAAAAACATCGGAGTAGCAAAATTGCATATTAAATCATTGACGCACATTGCAACTAGATCAATCCCCACACTATCTAATTTGCCGCTATCTATTGCTAGGCGAAGTTTTGTTCCTACGCCATCAGTTGCAGCTAGAAGTGTTGGTTTTTTATATCCGCTTGGAAGTCTAAATGCTCCAGAAAATGATCCTATTCCACCTATTACATTTGGAGTTAGAGTCGATTTAACAAATGGTTTAATCCTCTCAACAAAGCTATTTCCAGCATCTATATCTACGCCTGCGTCTTTATAACTTATCATTTTTCACCTCTTTTAAATTTCGTGATTTTACACTATTTGAACTTATTTTTGGCTAATGCTAACGCTATCTAACAAATAAGCGATATGTTGCCAGCTAAATGAGCTAGCTTCGCTTAGTCCAATTTCGCATGTGCTAGAGTTGCTAAAGCCTATATTAATAGCGCTATTTTTATAAAATCTCTTAAATTTAGTTGTAGCGTGTATGTTTAATTGTGGAGTAAAAAACCCTTTATATCCAGCAAATCCACAACACGCAGTATCACTATGGACTATAACTTGCCCTTTAGTGCAAAGCTTAGCTAAACTCATCATAGTATCTTCAAGTCCAAGTTTTTTACTAGCACACATTGTATATAGTCCTATTGTGTCATTTATTGGGACAATAGAAAGTCTTGTAGAGATAAATTTAAGTAAATACTCACTTAAATCATAAATTTCAAACCTATCTTTAAGGGATTTGATAAGCTCATATGAACACGCACCATGGTCAATTACTACAGGATATTTACCATCTTTTGTAGCTTCTCTTAATATATCAATATTTTTAGCTCTATTTAGCTCTTTTGTATCTGGATAATTGGTAAATATTTTTCCGCAGCAGATATCATCAATTTGCTCAGGATAGATTACATTTATCTTAGCTTTTTTGCATAGCGATTCAAATACCTCTTGAATAGGGCGTTTATCATTTAGATTTTTATTTGGAGCAAAGGCTCTATTTAGACAGCTTGAAAAATATACCACACTCTCATCAAAGCCATAATTTTTATCACGCAGTTTATAGCTATTTTTTCTTGGTAGATACTCTTTAAGAACCGGAGTTTTTATAGCTAAATTAGCTTTAAAAGAGAGTTTGCGAATTGAATTTGAGTTTAGTAAATTTGCAGCTGATAGGGCAAATTTGGCTCCATTTAGAGCTAAAGAGAAGTTTGCTTTAGCCAACTCAGCAGTTTTTTTGCTAAAATCACTAGCATTTACTTTGCGTTCGTTTAGGGCTAGGTTTGCTGTATTTATACCTACAGGACATAACTCTTCACACATAGAACAGGCCGCACAACTCTCATTTAAGAAGTATTTTGCGCCATCTTTTAACTCTTTTAGCAATTTTTTGCTAGCCTTGTCATTTAGTGAGCCTAATCTTTGCATTTCTCGTTTTAGAGCAATTCTTTGGCGTGGGCTTAGGGTTAATTTATTAGATGGGCAGTTTTTTTCACAAAATCCACACTCTACACACTCATCAAATTCATTTCCAATAAGTGCTGATTGCTTTATATTTTTTTTGAATATATCTTTATCATCGCTGATTATAACATCTGGATTGATTAGAGTATGCGGGTCAAATATCTCTTTAATCTTTTTATTTATAGCATAAGCTTTAGCTCCCCATTCTAGCTCTACAAATGGTGCAACCATTCTGCCAGTTCCATGTTCAGCCTTAATACTTCCACCAAAGTTTGATACCATTATAGACATATCTTTGACTAAATTTGAAAAGTTTTGAAATTCTACATTTTGACTTAAATTTGGAGTGATGATAAAGTGTAGATTGCCAGCTAAAGCATGACCAAAAATTATAGCACTATCTTTAAATCCATGCTTATCAAATAGCTCTTGAAGTTTTTTAATCCCCTCTCCAAGATCTTTAATCTCAAAGCAGATATCTTCGGTTATAACGCTACTTCCTGGCCTTTTTGCACTTGCTGCTATTGGGAAAATACCTTTTCTAATCTTCCACCAATTAGCAAATTCACTCTCATCAAAGCTAAATTTAGCCTTGTGGCTTGTCGGATAATCTTTTATAGCGTTTTTTATCTTATCTACTTGTTCTTTTAGTAGTTTTTCATTATTATTTTGGCTTTGGATTAAGATACATACCTCGCCTTCATTTATATCTGGGAGTATCTGATCTACTCCTTTGAATTTAGAAGCAGCTTTGAGAGAGCCATAATCCATTATTTCAGCACTTGAGATCTCATCTTCAAATTTGGCTAAAATCTCTACAACCTTAGCAGCCTTTAATATATCATCATAAAATAAAAGCGCACAGGCCTTATATTTTTCATCATCAACGCACTCAAGCTCAACACTACTTACAAAGCCCAATGTTCCTTCACTACCAATAAATAAATGAGTGATAATATCGATTGGATCACTATAATCTAAAAGAGCATTAATGCTATATCCAGTTGTATTTTTGATCTTATATTTGCGTTTTATTAATTCACAAAGCTCTTTGTCATTAATGATTTCAGAGCGTAAATTTAAGACTTTATCTATAAGCTCTTTATGGCTAATTTTAAAACTAGCTACACTTAATGCATCTGAGCTATCAAGGATGGTTCCATCGCCTAGAATTACTCTAATTGATTTTAATGTATTATATGAGTTTTGCTTAACTCCACAGCACATTCCACTTGAGTTATTATTTACTATTCCGCCTATTTGTGCTGCAGCGATAGTGGCTGGATCTGGGCCGATTTTTTTGCCTAGAGGTTTTAGGGCTTTATTTGCATTTTCACCAATAACACCACAACCTAAAGCAATAGAGCTAGCATCGCTATTTACCTTCATATGATCCCAGCAAAAATCTAGACAAACTAGCACTGTATCACATGAGCTTTGACCGCTTAGACTAGTTCCTGCACCTCTAAAGCATAGTGGGGTATTAAATTTGCGTGATAATTCAAAAGCTTTTATAATCTCGCTTTCACTTTTTAGCATTAGTACGAGTTTAGGTACATATGAGTAGCACGACGCTTCTACTCCATAGCAGAATCGACGCAAATAGTCTTTATAAACTCTACCATCAAAAAGTTTAAAGGCGGCCTTATAAAACCCCTTATAATCTTGCATAATCCATCCTTTTTATATAATAAAATTTAGCTTAATTTTAGCAAATTTGAACTTATTTTATGCTAATATAACCCAAATTTTATTAAGGAAATAAAAATGGCAAATTATCCAAAAGCAATTGGCCCATATAGTGCATATAAAGTAGTAGGAAATTTAGTATATTGCAGTGGTCAAATACCGCTAGATCCAAACTCTGGCGAAGTTATAGGAGATGATATCAAGGCTCAAACTACTCAAGCTTTAAAAAATGTAGGTGGGATTTTAGAAGAGCTAAATTTAAGCTATAAAAATATTGTAAAAACTACAGTATTTTTAACCGATATGAGTGAATTTGGTGCTATGAACGAAGTTTATGCAGGGTTTTTTAGTCAGCCATATCCAGCCAGAAGTGCAGTAGCAGTAAAAGAGCTACCAAAAGGTGTAAAAGTAGAAGTAGAGGTCATAGCGTCCATTGAGTAAATTTAAAAATGCGATAGTAATTACTGGGGTTATTGGTAGTGGCAAAAGCACAGTTGTAAATTTGCTCAAAATTTACGGCTTTAGCGTGATTGATGCTGATGAGATTGCACATGGGCTTTTAGATGAGTGCTGGGAGAGAGTCGCTAATGAATTTGGCAATGAATTTATAAGTGATAAAAAGGTTGATAGAAAGCGCCTTGGTAAGCTAGTTTTTAGCGATGAGAATGCTAAAAAAAGGCTTGAGAATATGTTCCATCCGCTTATTAGAAAACAAATTTTTGATAGTGCTAGCGAACTTGAAAAGAAAGAAAAACCATATTTAGTTGATCTACCTTTATACTTTGAGAGTTCGCCAGCTTATAATGAGTTTGAGAGTGTTTGTGTGGTTTATGCACTTGAGCCAATCTGTTTAGAACGCATAATGCTACGAGATGGGATTAGTTTAAATGAGGCCAAGGTTAGATTAAATTCGCAAATATCAATCGACGAGAAGCTCCGTCTAGCTAATTTCGTAATTGATAATAGCTCAGATATGAAACATCTAAATTTGCAAATTGATAAGTTCATATCGGCACTAAAAAGTAGATACAAAACCCTAAATATTTAGAGGAATATATGAAACTTAGTACCAAGATTAGCGTTTGTATCTTAGTTAAAAATGCTCAAGATACTATCAAAGAGTGTTTGGAATCTTTGCAAGGCTTTGATGAGATAATATTGCTTGATAATCAAAGTAGCGATGATACCTTAAAAATTGTAAATGAATTTAAAAACAAATTTGGTAATCTTAGGATATATTCTAGTGAATTTATAGGTTTTGGGCCTCTTAAGAATTTGGCTATTAGCTATGCTAGTAATGATTGGATATTTAGCATTGATAGCGATGAGGTTTTGGAGTTAAGTGCATTAAAAGAGTTAGAAAATTTAGAACTAAATCCAAATAATATCTATGCAATGCCTAGAAAAAATCTCTATAAAGGCGAATGGATAAAAGCTTGCGGTTGGCATCCAGATTTTGTATTAAGATTGTTTAATAAAACCAAAACTAAATTTAACTCAAATTTTGTTCATGAGAGCTTAGAAGTTGGCAATTTAAATGTAGTGAAGCTAAAAAATGGATTAAGGCATTATGCTTATGATAATATGTCTGTTTTAATAGATAAGATGCAAAAATACTCCACCTTATGGGCAAAGCAAAATAGGCATAAATCAAGCACAATGGCTAGTGCTGTATTGCATGGTGGATGGAAATTTATTAGAGATTACTTTTTTAAAAGTGGATTTATGTATGGATATAAAGGTTTTGTAATTAGCTTTTGTAATGCTCTTGGTGCATTTTTTAAATATGCTAAATTATATGAGTTAAATCATCAAATGCTAAGTGTGAGTTTGGTTGTAACCACATACAATAATGAAAAATATCTAGAACAAGTTTTAAAAAGTATAGAAAGTTTGGATTATTTGCCAAATGAGGTTTTAATCGCTGATGATGGAAGTGGTAAGAATACTGCAAATTTGATTAGCAAATTTAAGCAAAATTTTCCTTGTGAATTAAAGCATATTTGGCATGAAGATAGAGGATTTCGCTTAAGCGAAATTCGTAATAAAGCTATTAATAGTGCAAAAAGTGAATATATTATAATTATAGATGGGGATATGGTTTTAGATAGAAGCTTTATCCTTGATCATCTTAAATTTGCTAAGAAAAATCAATTTTTACAAGGTTCAAGAGTAGTTTTAAACGAAAGTCAAACAGCCTCTATTATAGGGGGGGGCAATGTTTGTGAGTTTAAAAGCTTTAAATCTACGCGCAATGCTATATTATCAAAGCTTATATATAAAAGCTGGGCTATTAAATCAGATTTTTTTAATAAAAAAGATTTTATTAAAGGAATTCGAGGTTGCAATATGAGCTTTTATAAGAGTGATTGTATGGCAATTGGTGGGTTTAATGAGAGTTTTGTAGGTTGGGGAAGGGAAGATTCCGAGTTTGTGGCTAGATTTTTGTTTAATGGTGGAGAGCTTAGACGGATAAAATTTGCTGGGATTGCATATCATTTATATCATACTGAAAACAGTCGTGAAATGCTAGAATTAAACCATCAAATTTATCTAGATACTATAAAGAATAAAAGAGTTAATTGGCAATGAAGATTTTATTAACAATTGGTGATATTACTCTAAAAGGTGGAGCCGAGAGAGTTGTAGCTAATCTAGCTAATGCTTATGTGCAGATTGGATTAGATGTAGAAATTTTGAGTTTTTATAAAAGTGGGGATAAAGATGCTTTTGAGCTTGATAATAGAGTTAAATTAAGCTATATGCATCAAAAATCTTTTGATAAGAAGCGTAAAAATTTCTTCTATAAAATGTCTTATAAATTTATTGAAAGCTACATTTTAAAGCGTGATTTTAAAGATAAAGATTTTATAATTTTTAATAACTCTCCGCACTTTCCATTGTTTAAAAATAAAAATACAAAATATATAAGGATTAATCACACAGCATCTAAGGGGAGATATTTAAAACGATATGACTATTTTGATACTTTAGTCTTAATTGCTACTGGAGAGATTGATTTTTGGAAAAGTCATCATAAAAATATAGAACTTATACCAAATTTCCTCCCAAATATCTCAAATTTAAATACTAATTACTCACAAAAAGTAGTTGTAAGCGTAGGCAGGCTATCAAAAGAAAAAGGCTTTCTTCGCTTAATAGATATTTGGAAATTAATTCAAGATAGCAGTGAATTCAAAGATTGGAAACTACATATCGTAGGAGATGGAGAGTTAAAAGAGAAGATAGAAAATAAGATAAAAGATCTAAATTTAACTAACTCTATAATATTAAAACCATTTACTAAAGATGTAGAGAGTGAGTATCTAAGTGCTAGTATATATGCTATGACAAGCCATTTTGAAGGACTTCCTATGGTTCTTATAGAGGCTCAGTCTTATGCATTACCAACTATATCATTTGATATTGCAACTGGTCCAAGAGATATAATAGAAGATGAAAAAAGTGGATATCTAATAGAAGATAATAACCTTAATGAATATGCTAATAAACTAAAAATCCTAATGAGTGATGAAAATCTAAGAGTTAAAATGGGAGCAAAAAGCAAAGAGATAGTTAAAAGTAAATTTAGTAAAGAAGTTGTAATGCAACAGTGGATGGAGCTGTTTGAAAGGATTAAAAATAATGCCTAACCCAAAAGTATAATGTTAAATTATAAAATATCTACCTACAATTGTAGGCAGATTCTTAGCAGCATTTTGAGCTACCTGCTCCATATTTTTTCTCTAAAGCCTCTTTGAAAAATTCTCTTTGAGTTTGCGGGGTTTCATTTGGATGAAATTTTTGCATATATTCTACATATTTATCATAGCTAGGCATTCCCACTAGTAAGTGGGAAAACCTATCTATTTTTTTATAAAATATAGCTATCTTGCTCAAAATTTGCATACTAGCTCCTTAATGAGCGCATCCGCAGTGGTGGCTACCACATCCAGCTTTGCCCTCATAATCTTCAGCCTTAAGATATGGCGATTCTGCTAGAGGGATTAGAGGTTCTTTTTGACTGATTGCTCTTGCAACTACTCTTAAAGTAGCAATTAGAACAATTATAGTAATACCCATAAATACTGCACATAAAATAGCGTTAATTAGGTTGTTTCTAGCTACTTGATTAGCTGCTTTATATGCTTTTTCAGCTGCTACAAGCTGTGCATCATCAAGAGTTCCAGACTCTATTTTTGCCATTAGATCAGCTGCTTTTTTACTATTATTTTGATATGCAGCAACATGGCTTACTGAGTCATGAACTCTCTCGCCGTTTGCTGGAAGTAGCTTTTGCACGCCTGCACTCATAGTTGAGATTAAAACCCAAGTTACAGGTACAACTACTACCCAAGCTAGTTTTCCGCGTTTCATTTTAAATAAAACACTTACTGCTAAAAGTAGAGCAATACCAGCAAGAAGCTGATTACTTACACCAAATAGCGTCCATAATGCTTTAACCCCGCCTGTTGGATCGGTGATACCCATATATAATATAGAACCCCAACCAGCTACACATAAAAGAGTGGCTATTAGACCCATTGGAACTGAGCTGATATTTGCCATTGGTTTGTAGAAGTTACCTAAAACATCTTGTACCATAAATCTTCCAGCTCTTGTACCAGCATCAACTGCTGTAAGGATAAATAATGCCTCAAATAAGATAGCAAAGTGATACCAAAACGCCATTGTGCCTTCAAGACTTGGCATTTTAGAGATAAGCACAGCAAAACCAAGAGCAAATGTAGGAGCACCACCAGTTCTACTTAGAATACTTGGCTCGCCAACTTCTTTGGTAAATGCTAGAATATTTTGTTCTACCATTTCTGGAGTGATTTTGATGATATCTCCAGCAAATGCGTTGATACTAGCAGCAGCGGCTTTAATACCTGCTAAGTAGCTTTGACTTGCTTCGCCTTGGAATACCCCAAATACCTCACCAGCACTTCTAGCTGCTGATATAGCTTCAGTTGTACCCAAACCAGCAGGAGCGACATTGATAGCAAAGTATAGATCTGGAGTGATTATGATAGCTGCGATTAGTGCCATTACACCAACAGCTGACTCCATAAGCATTGAGCCATAACCTACCATTTTAGCGTGAGTCTCTTTTTCTAGCATTTTTGGCGATGTTCCACTAGAGATTAGAGCGTGGAAACCACTAATAGCACCACAAGCAATGGTAATAAACAAGAACGGGAATAATTTACCAGCAAATACTGGGCCAGTACCATCTGTAAATTTAGTTACCATTGGCATTGCTACTTGGATATTTTGATTACCAGCAAAGTCGCCAATTCCAAGATATACAATAACTAAGGCCATTGCAAAAATAACACCAATTTTAAGGAATGTAGATAGATAATCTCTAGGTGCCAAAAGTAGCCATACTGGTAAGATTGCTGCTACAAAACCATAGCCAATTGTAATAAATGCTAAATTTACTGGAGTGATAGTAAATACATCTGCCCAGTATGGATCAGCAGCTACATAGTGTCCGCCCCAAAGTGAAAGCATAAGCATGATAAAGCCAAATATAGAAGCCTCGCCTATTCTACCTGGACGGATAAATCTCATCCAAATACCCATTACAATTGCTATAGGAAGAGTCATAGCTATTGTAAATAGACCCCATGGAGATTCAGCCAAAGCATTTACAACAACTAAAGCCAAAATCGCAACAATAAGCATCATAATGCCTAAAATTCCAATCATAGCTACAGTACCAACGCCTTTACCAAGCTCTAGCTTGATCATCTCACCAAGACTTTTACCATCTCTTCTAGTTGATAACCATAGTACTACAAAGTCATGTACTGCACCAGCAATAACAACACCTACAACAAGCCAGATCATACCTGGTAGATAACCCATTTGCGCTGCAAGAATCGGTCCAACTAGCGGTCCAGCACCAGCGATCGCTGCAAAATGGTGGCCAAATAGAACTATTTTATTAGTTGGCACAAAGTCACGCCCATCGTTTTTTACAACAGCTGGAGTGGCTCTTTTGTCATCTAGTCCTAAAACCTTTTGAGCTATGTATTTAGCGTAAAATCTATATGCTATAGAGTAGATACATACAGCTGCAACTACAAACCATAGAGCATTTACTGTCTCGCCTCTATCTATAGTCAGTTTGGCAAATCCAAGCACGGCTAAAAATACAACCGCCGCCCAGATAACTATACTTAGCACTTTTTTATTCATGCTACCTCCGGATAAAATGTATTTTAGATTGTAGGATTCTATCATATTTATTAGAAAATAAGATAAAAAGTGTATAAATTAGAAATATAAATTTAAATTATGTTACGATTTTACACATTAAGGCAAAATTATTAACAAATTTAGCCTATTTATAAGCCTTTTGCTTTTGAATTTAATTTTTAAACTATTTATGTGGTATAGTTTTTTGAACGAATTTAAATTCTACTTATCTATAAGCAAATAAATCAAAAATTAAAATATTAATAATATTACTTAAGTATTATATAAGTAATTATTTAAATGCCCTATTTAAAGGCTTTTTATATTAAATTTGTATTTGAAAAATTATTAAATTTAATTTTAAATTTACTAAATAATAAATTTTATCAATCAAATCCTTAAATAAAAAATTAATTTATATATAATATTGATTAACTAGTGATATTTTAGATAGAATCCCGCTAAATAAATTTTGAGTAAATTTCAAGGAAAAAGCTTTGGAGAGTAATCTTGTATGGAGTCTGTATCTCTATGTTTTTATCATTTTAGCACTTTGCGTGGCCTTTTATTTTACTAAAAAAATTGGCCCAAGCGGCAAAAGCAATAGTTCAAAAGATAGAATTTATGAGAGCGGGATTGTTAATTTTTATGGTGGGATAAACTCAAGCATAAATGTCAAATATTACTTAGTTGCAATTGTATTTGTAATATTTGATATTGAAGCTGTTTTTATGTATCCGTGGGCTGTGAGTCTTAGAGAGCTTGGAGTTTATGCTTTGGTTGAGATGTTTGTATTTATGGGCATCTTGCTTGTAGGGTTATATTATATTTATAAAAAGAAGATACTAAGATGGGAATAGAAAATTTAGTAAAAAACGATCTAATTTTAACCAGATTAGATGCGCTTTTTAATTGGGGTAGATCAAATTCGCTTTGGCCTATGATCTTTGGAACGGCATGTTGTGCTATTGAGTTTATGAGTGCTGTATCATCTAGGCATGATTTAAGCCGTTTTGGAGCAGAGGTTATGAGATTTTCGCCACGCCAAGCTGATCTTATGATAGTAGCTGGGACAATATCATTTAAACAAGCTCCAATTTTAAAAGAGATATATGATCAAATGTGTGAGCCAAAATGGGTTGTAAGTATGGGAGCCTGTGCTAGCAGTGGTGGATTTTATGATAATTATACAACCCTACAAGGCATAGATCAAATAATACCAGTAGATGCATATATAAGCGGCTGTCCGCCACGCCCTGAGGCGATAATTGATGCGATTTTAGCTATTCAGCAAAAGATTAAAGCTGGCAGTATAAAAGATCGCCATAGAGATTTTAAGGGGCTTTTAGATGCTTAGTAGTTTTATATCTAAATTTAGCGCTAAGGCGTCAGAATTTAATAAAATCACAACAGCAGTAATTGATAAAGCGCAAATTTTAGAGGCTGTTAAATTTGCTCGTGATGAGATGAAATTTGAGCTTTTATCAGATATTGCTTGTGTGGATAATTTAAATTTAAATAAACCAAAAAGATTTAGTCTATACTATATATTTAGCTCTTTAAAGGGTAGTAATTTTATTATTCAAGTTGATCTTGATGAGAGTGAGAGCATAGCAAGCGTTAGTCAAATTTACAAAAGTGCAAACTGGGCTGAGAGAGAGTGCTATGATCAATATGGGGTTAAATTTGCAAACCATCCAAATTTAAGACGCATTTTAAATCATAAAGATTTTATAGGTCATCCATTAAGAAAAGATTATCCAATTGATAAATATCAAATTCTCACTCAAAGCGATAGCTTGGTAGATGAGATGAGAGATCAGCTCCTATCTCTTGGTCTTGCAAGTGAAGAAAATGATGAATTTAAGATTAAATATACATTTTTAAATATAGGTCCATCTCACCCTGCAACACATGGTACAATCCGTAATTTTATGGCACTTGATGGTGAAAAAATTGCCGCTTGTGTAACTGAAATAGGTTATTTACATAGAGGCTTTGAGAAATCCTGTGAGACTCACACATATGCACAGATAATACCATATACTGATAGGCTTAATTACTGCTCAGCGATGCTAAATAATGTTGGATATGCTAAGGCTGTGGAGGATATTTTAGGCGTGAGTATTCCTGATAGGGCGATTTTTATGCGTGTTATTTTAGGAGAGTTAGCTCGCATTATAGATCATGAGGTTTGTCTTGGGGCGATGTTTGTAGATATGGGTGCTCTTACAAATTACTGGTATCTATATAATCCTAGAGAGAAGATTTATAATTTTTTATCTCGCCTTACTGGTGCTAGATTTACCAACTCATTTGCTAGAATTGGCGGAATGGCGCATGATTTTTATGATGGTTGGCAAAGTGAGCTTTTGGGTTATTTAAAAGAGGTTGAAAAGGGTATTGATGATACTCTTACTCTTGTAGAGAAAAATAGAATTTTCTTAGATAGGGTTCAAAATATTTGTAAAATTAGTGCTGAAGATGCCTTAAGTTATGGTTTTACAGGGCCAAATTTAAGAGCTAGTGGCGTAGATTATGATTTAAGAAAAGATAAGCCATATTACTATTATGATAGCTTTGATTTTAATATCCCAGTAGGAAGCTGTGGAGATATCCATGATAGGATGTTTGTGCGATTTTATGAGATGAAAGAGAGCATTGCTATTATCCGTCAAGCTATTAAAAGAATTCCAGATGGAGATATCTGTATAAAAGATAAAGATATTATGCTCCCTCTAAAGAGTGAAGTATATGGGAATATTGAGGCTCTTATTAACCACTTTAAGCTTATTTTTGATGGAATTAAACTCCCTGTTGGCCACTATTATGGTGCGAGCGAGGGTGGAAATGGTGAGCTAGGATTTTTCATTGTTAGCGATGGTGGAACTATGCCATATCGCCTTAAGCTTCGCCCACCATGTTTTTATGCGCTAAATGCATTTAGTGATATGGTAAGAGGCGGATTGATTGCTGATAGTATCTTAAATTTAGGTAGCATAAACATAATTGCAGGAGAGCTAGATAGATGAGTTTTGAATTTACAAAAGATGAACTTGAGCGTTTAGACGACCTTCGAAATAAGGTAGATGATGATAGAGCGTTAGTTTTACCAGCTCTTTGGATTTTGCAAAGAAGACAAGGATTTATAAGTTCTGAAGATATATTATATTTAGAAAAAACTCTTGGAATTAGGGCTATATTTTTTGCTGAAGTTATGGGTTTTTACTCTATGTTTAATGAATCTGCAAAAGGTAAATATGAGTTAAAATTTTGTAAAACTATCACCTGTAAGCTAAGAGGTAGCGATGAAGTGATCAAGGCTGCAGAGGATTTACTAGGTATTAAAATGGGAGAGACTACTAGCGATGGGCTTTTTAGTATTGGAGAGAGCGAGTGTCTTGGGTATTGTGAAAAGGCTCCATGTATGTTATGCAATTTAGATCAAATTGGTGATTTAACAAAAGAGAGTATAACAGAGTTAATAGATAGGCTAAGGAGAGAAAATGCAAGTCGTTAGTAGTAGATTTGATATACCTGGTGCCAATAAAATAGAAATAGCTAAAGCTAATGGAGCATACGCAAATTTAGATGAAATCTTAAAAATGCCTAGAATGGATATTGTAGATGCAATTGACAAAAGCGGATTAAGAGGCAAGGGAGGTGGCGGCGGTCACTGTGGAACAAAATGGAAAAATATGATCGCATGGCCAAGCGATAAACGCTACCTTGTAGTAAATGGTGATGAGAGTGAGCCGGGAACTTGCAAAGATAAGTATATTTTTAATCTTGATCCTCATCTTTTAATAGAAGGGATTATAATATCAGCTTATGCTCTTGGTGCTGAGCGAGCCTATATCTATATAAGAGGCGAATATGAAAGAGAACTTCAAAGTATTCAAAGAGCAATTGATGAATCTAAAGATGAAAGACGCGGTTTAGATATTATAGTTTGTAAAGGAGCTGGGGCTTATATTTGTGGAGAAAAAAGTGCGCTTTTAGAAAGTATTGAAGGAAAAAGAGGCCATCCAAGATTAAAGCCTCACAATAGAGCTGAGCCTGATTTTTTATTTGGTAGTGCGTGTGTGGTAAATAATGTCGAAACAATTGCAAGCGTACCTTTTATAGTTAAAAATGGCTGGGAAAAATATCGCAGTGTAGGTACAGAAAAATCACCTGGAACCTTGCTATTTGCAGTTACAGGCTGTGTTAATACTCCATGTGTAAAAGAGATGCCATTTGGCACTAAAATGATTGATTTTATAAATGAATTTGGTGGCGGAGTATGGAAAAATAGAGAGTTAAAAGCTGTAATTCCAGGTGGTTCATCAGCTGCAGTATTGACCAAAGATGAAGTGATGAAGGCTACTTTGGATTATGAAAATTTATGGGAGTATAAAAGCGCTCTTGGTACTGGTGGTATGATGGTGTTTGATGATAGCGTCAGTATGCCGCAGGTGCTTTTGAATTTGCTTGAGTTTTATACAGAGGAGAGTTGCGGGCAGTGTACTCCGTGCCGTGAAGGATGTGGCTGGGGTATGAGAGTTGTAGAAAGAATCTGCAAAGGCCAAGGTAGTAAAAAAGATCTAAAAATACTAAAAGATATCTGTTTTATGCTTGATGGTAAAACAATTTGCGTATTTGCTCCAGCTGTAAAAGATGTAATTATAGGTTTTATAACCAAATTTGAAGATGAGTTTTTAGCGCTTTGTAAGGATTAAAATATGGTAGAGATTATAGTCGATGGTGAGAAATTTAGCGTAAATGAGAAAGGTAATCTCATAACGGAGCTAAAAAAACATAATATTGAAATTCCACACTTTTGCTATCATGAAGCGCTAGGAGTAAGTGGAAATTGTAGAATGTGTCTAATAGAAGTAGTAGGCCAAAAACGCCCACAAATCGCCTGTGATACTCCGATTAAAGAAGGTATGGAGATTAAGATAAATAGCGATTTAACAAGGGCTGTTCAGCGTGGTATTTTGGAGCTTGAGTTTATCAATCATCCTCTTGATTGTCCAGTATGCGATCAAGCTGGTGAGTGTGATTTACAAGAGTATTATATGAAATTTGATAAACAAGACTCACAAGTAAGCTTAGCTGATAAGGTGCGAAAATATAAAAGAGAGGATTTTGGCTCTGGAGTAATCCACGATGCTGAAAGATGCGTGCTATGTCGAAGATGTGTAAGATTTACTCAACTATGCACTAATAGCTATGAGTTAGCAGTAGGAGGACGCGGAGAACATAGCCACATAATGCTAATGAACGGCAAAAAGATAGATAATCCATATGCTGGAAATATCGTAGATGTCTGTCCAGTAGGAGCTATGACTTCGGCTGATTTTAGATTTAAAAAGCGTGTATGGCACCTACAAAAAACTCCAGCAATCTGTCAAGGATGTGAAAGAGGCTGCGCAATTTGGGTTGATAGCAACAAAGCTAAATACCAAGATAGTATAATCTATAGATTTCGCCCTAGAGAAAATAGCGTAAATGGTTATTTTATATGTGATTATGGTCGTTATAGCTATAAAGATGAGCAGATAATAAAACGCGATGATAGTGCTAAAATCTCAGCCCTAGCCTTAGATCTTAGAAGTAATGCTAGTAAGTATGATATCTTAGTCTCAAGCTCATTGAGTATAGAAGAGATGAGTGCATTAAAAACTTTAGCAAGTAAATTTAATATGGGATTATATGGGTTTAGTGATTTTAGAGATGAAAGCTTTCAAGATGAGATCGGCTTAAAACTTAGAGTCCCAAATAAAACTGCTAATCGTATAGGGCTTATAAAGCTAGGATTGGATAAAAATTTAGATAAAAAATCTAGCAATTTGATAATATTTCACCTTGGCAAAGACTTTGAGTTTGCTTCTAAATTTGAGTTTGATAATGTAATTAAAATCGGCTCAAATCAAGATGCCGATATAGTCTGTGCTAGTAGCTATCATAGAGATGGACATACGCTAAATATAGATGAGAAATTAAGATTTAGTAAGGGTGTATTTGAGCCAATTAGTCCTAAAATTTGTGATATTGTAAGTGAGCTAATGGGTCAAAGAGTGGAATTTGATATAAATATATTAAAGGCGTTTGCATGAGTGAAATTTGGCTAATTATCTTTAGAATTGCATTTATTCTTATATTTATTTTGGCTTTGATACCAGTTTTGGTGCTTTTAGAGCGTAAGATCTCTGCTTTTATACAAGATCGTCCAGGTCCAAATAGAGCAGATATCGCTGGTATTAGGCTTGGCGGTCTTGTCCAGGCTTTAGCCGATGCTTTAAAACTAGCTATAAAAGAGGACTTTACTCCAGGAGCTATTCGCTCTAAAGCTCTTTTTACCATTGCTCCGATGGTATTATTTTTAATGAGTACGCTAACTATAGCTGTAATTCCATTTAGCGAGTATTTTACAATTGATGGCGTAAAACATCTTATGCAAGCAATCCCATTTGATGGTGGTTTGCTATGGTATTTAGGATTTGCTAGTCTTAGTATTTATGGTATTATGCTTGCTGGTTGGAGTTCGAATAATAAATATTCACTTCTTGGCTCACTGCGTGCTGCAAGTGGCGCAATAAGCTATGAAATTCCTTTAGGGCTTGCAGTTGTTAGTATGATTCTTACATATAATTCAATTAGCTTAAATGACTTTGTAATTGCACAACAAGGCTCATTTTTAGGCCTTCCAGCATGGGGTATATTTCTTCAGCCATTAGCAGCAATTATATTTATAGCTTGTGCATTTGCTGAGACAAATAGGGCACCATTTGACCTAGCTGAGGGTGAAAGTGAGATAGTAGCTGGATATCATCTAGAGTATAGCGCAATGAGTTTTGCTATGTTTTTTATGGCTGAGTATATAGCTATGACAGCTATGAGCGCCTTAGTAGTTACGATATTTTTTGGAGGATATTCGCTTCCATATTTATCGCAAGCTGATTTAGCAACACATTATAAGATAGTTTTACTTAGTATAGCTAGTATTACTACGATTATTGGTTTGTTATTTATATGGTGGGTTAGTAAAAATAATGTTACTAGATATAAAATAGCTAAAGATCATAGAAAAAGAGAAAATAAATTATATTATGCTTTGACAGTTATGATTGTAGTGGCTATAGATATTGTTTGTCTATATTTTTATAACGGCTCTTTGGGTGAATTTGGTGCTGAAGTTGTAGCAACTGCGGTTAATTTAGTAGTATTTGCACTTAAGACATTTGTTATGTTGCTCATATTTATCTGGGTTAGATGGACTCTACCTAGATTTAGATATGACCAAATTCAACGCCTAGGCTGGGAGAAGCTTATGCCTTTAGCGATTTTTAATATTATAATTACAGCATTGGTGGTGGTTTATGGCAGTTAAGGTAAAAAAAATCGAACGAAAAAAGATGCCATTTTTAGAGCGAATTTATATATTTTATATAATCGCTGGAATGGCTAGAACTTTTAGGCATTTTATTAGAAATTTACTCAATACAAAAAATATTGAATTCCTAGAGTATCCTGAGCAAAAACCAGAAGATATTACGCCTAGATATCGTGGGCTTCACCGTTTAACAAAATATGAAAGTGGCGAACTAAAATGCGTAGCATGTGATATGTGTGCTACTGCTTGTCCAGCTAAGTGTATATATATCGAAGCTTGCGAGGTAGAAGGAAGTAAAGAAAAAGCACCTAAAGTATTTAATATAGATCTTTTAGAGTGTGTATTTTGTGGGCTTTGTGTGGAGGCTTGTCCTAAAGATGCTATTAGAATGGATAGTGGGATATTTACTAAAGTTGAGGGTAAAAGAGAGGATTTTATCAGCGATATAAATGAGCTAAGCAGTAGAAAAAGGGGAGATTTTTGATGGAAAATTTTTTATTTATTAACTTCTCGTTTTTGGCGATTTTAGGAGCTTTGGGGCTTATAAGTTTTAAGGCTCCAATTCATGGAGCATTATCTATGATTGTCTCGCTTGTAGCTATTGCTGGGCTATATCTTTTATTATATGCTCAAACTCTATTTTTAATACAAATAGTAGTGTATGCTGGGGCTATTATGGTTTTATCGGTTTTTGTTATGATGTTTTTCAATATTAAGGCTGATAGTTTGTGGGCTAAATTTAGTTTTACTCAAATGCTTCAAGCTGCTTTACCGTTGGTAGTTTTTGGCTTTTTAGCTTATGAGCTTGCTATGATGCCTGGTGATTTTATTGTGGTACCTGAAGGATTTGGACAGATTACTCCACTTGGAAAATATCTATTTTTTAATTGGGGATTTAGTTTTGAGATGATATCGCTACTTTTAACTGCTGCTTTGGTTGGAGTTGTAGCGATTTTAAAAGGCAAAAATAATGGTTGAGAACTATATATTTGTAGCTATTTTGCTCTTTGTGATCGGGATTTTTGGTGTTATTTTGCGTAAAAATATCTTTACTATTTTTATGTCTATTGAGCTGATGTTAAATGCAGTTGCTCTGCTTTTTGCTATATTTGCTAGGGTGAATTTGAATTTAGATGGTCAAGTTATTGTTATGCTAGTAATTGCTATAGCTGCAGCTGAGGCTAGTTTTGGACTAGCGCTTATTACGCTACTACATAAGACAAAACAGAGCCTAAATATAGATAGCTTTAAAGAGTTAAAGGATAGTAATGCTAGTTAATATCGTAATTTTAGCACCAATTATTGGTAGTTTGCTTCTTGGGATTTTGTATCTTGCTAGAAAAGGGCTTGGACTCTCTCAAGGATTTTTTGCATTTTTAGGTATGATTGGGCCAGTAGTTAGCTTTATAGCTATGGCGGTATTATTTACTCAAAGCTATGGAAGTAGTATAAATTTAGAGCTATTTAGTTGGCTTGATATTGCTGGATTTAGTATAGATGTTGGGTTTTATCTTGATAGTCTTAGTCTTGTGATGGCGTTATTTGTAGCGTTTTTGGGTATGCTTATACACCTATATTCTATAGGCTATATGGATGGAGATGAGGGCTTTGGAAAATTCTTTTGCTATATGAATTTATTTTTAGCTTCTATGCTTATTTTGGTTTTAGCAAACAATCCAATTTTGATGTTTGTTGGCTGGGAAGGCGTTGGAGTTTGTTCATATTTACTAATTGCTTTTTACTTTAGTGATAAAGATAATGTAAAAGCCGGTAATAAGGCATTTATTTTAAATAGAATTGGTGATTTTGGCTTTTTAATTGGGCTTATTGCTCTATATCTTGCTAGTAGCGGAGTTAAATTTGATTATATAGGTCTTAATGAGATAACTCTAAGTCCTAATGTAGCGATATTTATTGCGTTTTGTTTTATAGCTGGTGCTTTGGCTAAATCGGCTCAAATTCCTCTATATACTTGGCTACCTGATGCGATGGCTGGTCCAACGCCAATTTCAGCCTTAATTCACGCTGCGACGATGGTTACAGCTGGGGTTTATATGGTTGTAAGATTTGATTTCTTATTTGCTGGACTTAGCTTACCAGTTGAGGTTTTAGCCGGTATTGGTGCAGCTGGAGCGTTATTTGCTGGGATTATTGCGACAAAGGCTACTGATATTAAAAAGATTTTAGCCTACTCTACAATGAGTCAATTAGGATATATGTTTGCTGCGCTTAGTTATAGTTCAGGTGCTGCGATGTATCATCTATTTACTCATGGCTTTTTTAAGGCATTACTATTTTTGAGTGCTGGAGCGATTATTATAGCTCTTCATCATGAGCAAAATATATTTAAAATGGGAAATTTAAAATCTAATAAAGCTCTATATTATCCAATGCTTTTTGGAATGCTTGCAATTAGTGGAATTTTCCCATTTGCTGGCTTTTTCTCTAAAGATGCTATTATCCTTGGAGCACTTCTTTCTGGGCATTATGTAATATTTAGTATCTTACTATTTACAGCTGGACTTACAGCATATTATTGCTTTAGATTATTTTTCTTGGTGTTTTATTCGCAAAACCAAGCACCTCATCAACATAAAGTGCCTTTTACTATGCTTAGTGTGAATTATTTGCTGTGTCTATTTGCATTAGGTGGTGGATTTATGGCAATATTTTTGGATATAGACCATCCAACTTTAATGGTAGAGATTATTGCTGGAGTGGTGAGTATGGCAGTGTCTGGTATCGGTATTTTTATCGCTTATAAGAAATTTTATAACTATAAAAATTGCGAAGAATCTATGGGTAAATTTGAGAGCATTGTAGCAAATAGATTCTATATAGATGAGATATATGAACTAATTTTTGTCAAAAGCTTAAAACGCATTAGCCATTTTATGCGTGAGATTATAGATGATAGAATATTATATCCACTTGTTGAGTTTAGTGCTTTGATGTTTAGAGGATTTGGTCAATTATATGCTAAATATACTCAAAATGGTTTAGCTAGTTCATATGCATTTTATATGTTATTTTTCGTCTGTGTTATTATTATATTTTCAAAGGCTATTTTATGAGTAGTATATTGACTTGGATTATATTTATGCCATTTTTATCTGGGCTTTTTATAGCTCTATTTTGTAATAATTTTTGGGGTAGGATTGTGGCTTTTGGAGCGAGTGTTTTTGTCGCAATTCTTACGGTAATAATGACTCTTAGCTTTGATCCAGCCGGTGGAATGCAGTTTGTAGATATTATTTCGCTAGTGCAAAGATATGGGATAACATATATGGTGGGAGTTGATGGAATTAATATCTATCTTATTTTAATTATTGCTCTATTTTTACCATTGCTATTTTTTGTGCTTAAGCGTGAAGAAAAAGGTTTTTGGGCAAATTTACTATTTATAGAGAGTGGATTTTTAGCTGTTTGTAGCTCGCTTGATCTTATCTTTTTTTATGCTGGATGGGAGATGATGCTTCTTCCTATTTTTGTGATGGTAGGCCTATATGGTAAAAGTGCTAAAAGAGCTAAAGCAATGCTTGATATGATGTATTATGCGATATTTGGTTCTATGATTATGCTTGGAGCTATAATTTATCTTGGTGTGCTTCATTTTGAGCAATTTGGATTTTATAGTTTTGCTTTAGATGATTTAGCAAAATTAAATTTAAGCGTGATGGCTGAAAGAGTGTTGTTTTTTAGCTTTATGATCGCTTTTGTTATTAAGCTTCCTTTATTTCCATTTCACATGTGGCTTAGTAAGGCATATACTTATTCTCCTAGCGTAGCTACATTTATGCTCTCAGCTATCGCATCTAAAGTGGCAGTTTTTGCTATTTTAAGATTTGTATTGCCTATTTTTTCGCTTAGTTTTATAGAGTTTTCAAGTTATTTTGTAGCACTTGGGATATTTTCTATGATATATTTTGGAGTAATTGCGCTTAGATGTGATGATTTTAAAACTCTTTTAGCATTTGCTTCAGCATCGCATTTGGGTCTGATTTTAGCTGGTTTATTTAGTCTTGATGCAGTAGGAATGAGCGGTGCGCTTTATCAGATTATTGCTCACGCTATTACTAGCGGGGTGATGTTTTTGATGGTTGGCATTATTAGCACTCAGTTAGGCACTCGCAAGATAAGTCAGCTTGGAGGTATCGCTCATAAAGCTCCAGTTTTTGCTACTTTATTTGGAATTATGATGCTCTCAAGCGTTGGGCTTCCTACTACAATCGGATTTGTAGCTGAGCTTTTAATACTTGTTGGTTTATTTAAAACAAATTTGATATATGGAATTATTGCTACTACATCTATAATTGTCGGTGCTGTTTATATGTTTGTAGTGTATCGCAAGGCAATTTTGCAAAGCGTTAGTAGTGTAACGGATAAATTCAAAGAGCTTAGCAAGTCTCAGATTTTAGGATTTGGATTTGTTGCTATTATTATATTTGTAATGGGTATATATCCTAAAACCTTTTTAGATCTATCTGAAAATACAGTACAAAACCATTATGAAAAATATATAAAATCAAATTTAAAGGAGCATAAATGATAGCTTTAACGCCGTTTTTACTATCAATTGCTGCTATTATAGCTAATATATTTTTAAGCGTTACAAGAATTAAAAAAGGGTTACTTTTAGGAGTAAATTTACTATTTTGGGCTATTGTTTTAGTATCATTTTTTGTTTTTAGAAATGAAATTGTTAATAGCGACTTACCATTTTTTGCCACAGGATTTATAGTATTTGGACAGTTTGAGCTGGTGCTGTGTTCTATTGTAGCTGTGCTTACTATCTTATTTTTTGCTACTTTATATTTTAGCGATGATGAGAGATATTTTAAACCCGAGCTTGTAGCATTGGCAAATTTAGCCTCATTTGGTATGATGGGTATGATAATATCAAGCGAGATTATCACAACGCTAATATTCATTGAAATTGCTTCAATATCAATATATGCGATGATAGCACTAAATTCATTTAATTCTAAAAGCATTGAAGCGGCTTTTAAATACTTTTTATTATCATCATTTATGAGTGCGTTTTATCTACTTGGTGCAGCCTTAATTTTTGGTATGACACAAACAACAAAATATGAACTACTTAGCAAGCTCTCATCGCCATTATTTATAACAACAATTGGTGCGATGTTAATTATAGCTATGATGTTTTTTAAGATTGCAATTTTTGGCTTTTATCGCTGGAGTATTGATGTCTATTATGGCGCTAGTACTAGCATTACTGGATATTTAGCTGGAGCGTTTAAGCTTGCTAGTTTTGGGATGTTGATTAAATTTGCTCTGCTTTATAGTGGCGGCTGGAATGATATTTTAGCTATTATCTTTAGTGTTGTAGCAATATGTAGTATGTTTATAGGTAATTTTTTAAGCTTAAAAGAAGTAGATGTCAAAAAGATTTTAATAGCTGCTGGAATCGTTCATGCTGGATATATATTTATAAATTTAGCTAGCTTTAGCGGCGAAGAATCTTTATTTGCTGGGGTATTTTATATAGCTATTTATGCTATTACTACTGGGTTTGGATTTTTGCTACTAAATGCACTTTTTGGTGATAAGCAAGTTACTATAGATTCCATAGCTGGTCTTTATAAAAGTTCGCCTATTGCTGCTTTAGCATTTACTATTATATCGCTTTCGTTTATTGGATTTCCATACACGGTTGGATTTTTGGGTAAGGTTTATATATTTTCAAGTGCATTTGAAGCTGGTTATGCATATTTGGCAATTTTTGGTATCATTAATACTATTTTATCAGTATATTACTATCTAAGGATTATTATTAGTATATATTTTAAAGAGTCAAATGAGATAGTCATACTCTCAAAGCCTAGGACTATTTGGTTAAATATTTTAAGTATTTTAGCCATTGCTTTTGTGATTTTAGAAGGAATTGGGATTGGTTCGATTTTAGGATATTTGTCCCTTGTTATGGCCTAAATTTAGATATTTATTTGGCTGTTTTATATCCATTTTATAGTTTTTTGGTAAAATTACAACTAACTGAATTTGGGGCAATATTATGAGTAAATTAATAATAGTCGAATCTCCGGCAAAAGCTAAAACTATAAAAAATTTTTTAGGTTCTGAGTATAAGGTCATAGCTAGTAAAGGGCATATTAGAGATCTGCCAAAATCTAGTTTTGGCATTAAGATTGATGGGGATAAATTTACTCCTGAGTATAGAATTAGTAGCGACCATAGTGCGCTAGTTAAAGAGATTAAGGCTTTAGCTAGCGATGCTGATGAGATATATCTTGCAACCGATGAGGATAGAGAGGGTGAGGCGATTGCTTATCATATTGCAACAGCAATTGGTAAAAAGCCAGAAGCTTTGCCTAGAATTGTATTTCATGAGATTACTAAAAGTGCTATTGAAGCAGCATTAGCCAATCCTAGAGTTTTGGATATGAATAGCGTAAATGCTCAACAAGCAAGGCGTCTATTAGATAGAATTGTAGGATATAAGCTAAGTCCGCTTTTAAATATTAAAATTCAAAGAGGATTAAGTGCTGGTAGAGTCCAAAGCTCAGCACTTAAAATTTTAGTTGATAGAGAGCGTGAAATTAGAGATTTTAAACCTATTGAGTATTTTAGTATTGATACTAAATTTAAAAGCGATTTAGAAGCTGAATTGGTTGAATTTCAAGGCTCAAAGATAGAAAAACTTACCATAACCAATAAACAAAGAGCTCAATTTATTCTAGATACATTAAAAAATGATAAATTCCAAATTAGCCAGATTGAGTCTAAAGAGCGTAAAACCAACGCTCAGCCCCCATTTATGACATCAACATTACAACAAAGCGCTTCAAATAGATTAGGCTTTAGCCCTAAAAAAACTATGATTCTAGCACAAAGTTTATATGAAGGTGTGCAGACAAATAGTGGATTTATGGGTGCAATTACTTATATGAGAACAGATAGTTTAAATATAGCCAAAGAGGCATTAAATGCAGCTAGAGAGATCATTAAGAGCGAATTTGGCTTAGATTATCTACCAAAAAGTGCAAATATCTACACAACTAAATCAAAAGGCGCACAAGAAGCTCACGAGGCAATTAGACCGACTAATTTAAGCTTTACTCCACAAATTGCAGCGCAGTATTTAGAAAAGGATATGTTAAAGCTATATACATTAATCTATAATAGATTTTTAGCCTCACAGATGAGTCCAAGCATTTCACAAACTCAAAATATAATGATAAAAAGCGATAATGCTACCTTTAAATTATCGGGTAGAAAAGTTGTGTTTGATGGATTTTATAAGGTTTATGGTGATATGGATAAGGATAAAATCCTTCCAGTGCTTAATATCGGCGAGACTATGAGTGTAGAGAGTATGCAAAGTAGCGGGCATTTTACTGAACCACCAAGTCGCTACTCTGAGGCAGGCTTGGTAAAAAAACTTGAGAGTTTAGGAATTGGTAGGCCAAGTACATATGCACCAACTATTTCATTGCTTACAAGTAGGGATTATGTAAAGGTAGAAAAAAAGCAGTTAATCCCAAATGATATAGCATTTACTATAACTTCAGTATTAGAAGAGAATTTTAAAGATATTGTAGATAGCGAATTTACTTCTAAAATGGAAGAAAAACTTGATGATATAGCCGAAAATAAAGCTGATTGGCAAGAGGTTTTATCTAAATTTTACTATCCATTTATAGCCAAAATAGATGATGGCAAAAAAAATATTAAAAGTCAAAAAGTAGCCCAACCAATTGGAGAAAATTGCCCTGATTGTGGTGGTGAATTGGTTAAGAGAAAGGGTAAATTTGGTGAGTTTATCGCTTGTTCAAATTTTCCAAAATGCAAATATTCGCGTAATCTCTTAGGCCAAGCCAAATTTGAAAAAAAAGAGCCAAGCAAAATCGGCGTAAATTGCCCAGAATGTGGTAGCGATATTGTAGAGAGATTTAGTAAAAAGGGTAAATTTTATGGATGTTCTAACTATCCAAAATGTAAATTTATAAGCAACTATCCACCAGCTGGTAAAAACTGTCCAGAGTGTTCTAAATATATGGTTTTTAAAGAGTTAAAAAAGGGTAAATTTAACGAATGTCCAGCTTGTAAATATAAAGAAGAGGTAAGCAATAATGAGTAAAGTAGTAATGCTATGTGCGATATGTAATGTTAGTAGCGGCAATTGCCCTGAAGATTGTGCGTATTGTACTCAAAGTGCTCATGTAAAAGCTGATATAAATAGATATAAACAAAAAAGTATAGAACAAATTTTAAAAGAGGCCAAAATGGCTAAGGCAAATAAAGCTCTTGGCTTTTGCTTAGTTACTAGCGGTAGGAGACTTGATGATAAAAAGCTTGAGTTTATCTGCCAAACTGCCAAAACATTACAAAAAGAGCTACCCGAACTGCTGCTGATAGCATGTAATGGAAGTGCGAGTTATGAGAGTTTAAAAGAGCTTAAAAATGCTGGAATTTTCAGCTATAATCACAATCTTGAAACAAGCCGTGAATACTTTCCTAAAATTTGCTCTACTCATAGCTGGGATGAGAGATTTCAGACAAATTTAAATGCCAAAAGAGCCGGGCTTGAGCTTTGCTGTGGCGGGATTTATGGTCTTGGAGAGAGTAATGAAGATAGAATAAGTTTTAGAAACTCATTAAAAGAGCTAAATCCATTTACTAGTCCGATAAATTTCTTTATCCCAAATCCCGCTTTGAAAATCAAAGAGCCAAAGCTTAGTGCCGATGAAGCCTTAGAGATATTAAGAGATAGCGCTAAGGCTCTGCCTAATACTAGAATAATGGTAGCTGGCGGTAGAGAAGTAATCCTTGGCGATAGACAATATGAGATATTAGAAAATGGAGCTAGTGCTATTGTAGTGGGAGATTATCTCACTACTAGTGGCGAGGCTGCTAGCAAGGATATAGAAGAGCTTAAAAAACGAGGCTTTGAGTTTGCAACACAGTGCCATTAGTGAGCTTTCTATTTTACTTGTTTTGGCTTTTGCTATCTTTGTTTCTCCATATTTGGCTAAATTTACAAGGATTCCAATTGCGCCAATTGAGATAATTTTTGGAATTATTCTTGGCTATTTTGGATTTATTGGCCAGAGTGCAACTTTTAAACTAGTAGCTGAAGTTGGGTTTTTTTACTTGATGTTTTTAGCTGGGACTGAGATTGATATTAGAGCGCTTATTAAGACAGATAAGCAAGTTTTACGCTTAGCACTTTTATACATCTCTATCTTATATATTGTTGCTGGTGTTGCTGGAGTATGGTCAAATGCTCTATTTCTTACCTTTGTAGTTGTTCCTGTAATGAGTGTAGGTGTGTTATCTACTCTATTTAAGGAGTATGGCAAGAATGAGCCATGGCTAAATACAGCTATGATTGCTGGTGGAATTGGTGAAGTTATTAGCATTGCCTTGCTTACATTGATGTCGGCTTATATTGAGTTTGGTAGTTCTGCTGAATTATTTAGTAGTATATACTATCTTATTTTGTTTATTGTGCTTTGTGTGTTTGGATTTAAAGGACTTGAGGTTCTATTTTGGTGGTATCCAAATATTAAGATACTCTTAATGCCACATGATGATAAAGCTGAAAAAGATATTCGCCTCTCTATGGCTCTATTTTTTAGCACCGTTGCAGTTATGATATATCTGAATTTAGAGATAGTTTTAGGTGCTTTTATTGCCGGTAGTTTCATAGCTACATTTTTTAATCATAAAAAAGATCTTCCACATAAACTTGGAAGTTTTGGTTTTGGATTTTTAGTGCCAATATTTTTTGTTTATATCGGTACTACAGTGGATTTGGGATATTTATTTATGCCTGGCGTACTTGATAATGCTATAAAGTTAATGATATTTATGGTTATTATACGAGTGGTTGCATCGTTAATATTTATAAAGCGTTTTGGTTTGTATGATAGTATCCTTTTTGGTTTATCGCTATCAATGCCACTTACGCTTTTAGTAGCAGTAGCAACGGTAGCATATAATGCTGGTAATATACCAAAAGAGTTATATTTTGCCTTTATTATTGCTAGTATTTTTGAAGTAATAATATCAATGGTATTAATAAAATTTACTAATTATCTTAAATTTCGCCTTAAATAATTAAGTTAGATATTTAAGGGCAATTTAATTTAAATAAAATTTAGATAAGATATAAAAAAATTTTAATAAAAGGATAAAAATGAGTAACACAGTAACATTGACAGATAATAGAAATGGAAAAAGTTATGATTTTCCTATTTTAGATGGTACTTTAGGGCCTAGCGTTATAGATATCTCTACCCTATATAAAGATACTGGTATGTTTACATTTGACCGTGGATATACTAGTACAGCAATGTGCCGCTCAGCTATTACGTATATCGATGGTGAGGCTGGTACGCTAATGCATAGAGGCTATGATATAGCATGGTTAGCTGAAAATAAAAGATATCTAGATGTAGTATATCTACTATTTAATGGCAAACTTCCAAGTGAAGATGAGTTAAATGCATTCCGCCATGAATTAAAAGAGAGAAGCTATCTAAATGAGAAGATGATTAAGCTATTTGACTGCTTCCCTGATAAAGCTCATCCAATGGCAGTATTACAAGCAAGTGTAGCTACTATGAGTGCGTATTATAAAAGAGATATGAATTTTGATGATATGAAAGATTATATGGAATTAGCTAAAAGAATGGTAGCAAAAATTCCAACAATGATAGCATTTTACTATCGCCATGTTCGTGGTTTCCCAACTGTATATCCAGATCTTGATCGTGGATTTACAGAAAATTTCTTATATATGCTAAGAGCATTCCCGCACAATAGAGTAGATCTAAAACCAATCGAAGTAAAAGCTTTTGATACAATCTTAATGCTACACGCTGATCATGAGCAAAATGCTTCTACTACGACAGTTCGTACTGTTGGTTCTACTCATGCGCACCCATATTCATGTATAAGTGCTGGTATTGGTGCTTTATGGGGTCATGCTCACGGTGGTGCTAATGAGGGTGTTATTCGCCAGTTAGAGATGATTGGTACTCCAGATAGAGTAGATGAGTTTATCAAAAAAGCAAAAGATAAAAATGATCCATTCCGCCTAATGGGCTTTGGTCATAGAGTTTATAAAAACTTTGACCCAAGAGCTAAGGTATTAAAAGGCCTAAGAGATAGATTAATTGATGAGATCGGTATAGATAGCAATCTAATTAAAGTAGCTACAAGAATAGAAGAGATTGCTTTAAATGATGAGTATTTTGTCTCTAGAAATCTATATCCAAATGTTGATTTTCATAGCGGCGTAATACTAAAAGCATTAGGAATTCCAAATGAAATGTTTGCTGCAATATTTGTAATGGGTAGAGTTCCAGGCTGGTTAAGTCAATGGATGGAGTTAAAATCTCAAGATAATATCAAAATTGTCCGCCCAAGACAGCTATATGTTGGACCAGCATCTCAACCTGAGTAATCTACACGACATCGCCATAATAGCAGCTAGGGCTGCTGGTAGGGCGATTTTGGATGTTTATGATAAATTTGAGCTATCATTTAAAGATGATAGCTCACCACTTACCACTGCTGATTTAGCCGCTAATGAAGCTATAATCAATCATTTAAAACCAACTAAAATTCCTATTTGCTCTGAAGAGTCTATTTTGGAATTTAATAAAAGAGATGAAAATTCAACTTTTTGGCTTGTTGATCCACTTGATGGAACAAAAGAATTTGTATCAAAAAGTGGCCAGTTTTGTGTATCTATAGCTCTAATTCAAAATAGTAGGCCTATTTTAGGCGTTATATATTCTCCATTAAGTGATGATATGTATAGTAGCTATATAGGTTCTAATATATATAAAAATGGACAAACTTTAGAGCAATCTTTTTGCAAAAGTTTGCTAATTGTTGGAAATTCGCAACATCAAAAAGAGATAGATAAATTTGCAAATCAATTTAATTTAAATATTCTCAAACTCAGTTCTGCAATTAAATTTGGCTATCTTATAGAAGGTAAGGCTAGTTTATTTGTAAGATTTTATGGTTCAAGTTTGTGGGATACGGCAGCTGGAGATTTTTTATTGCATCAAAGTGGCGGAATTATGTTGTCTTTAAAAGACTTAAAACCATTAAATTATGGCAAAAAAGATACATTAAATGATAATTTTATAGCGTTAAATAAATTTGAAAAGATAAATTTAAAGAGATATTTAGATTATATAAAATAAAATTGAGTTGTTTAATTTATTAAAGGAGAGCGTATGAAACAAAAATTAAAAATATTAACATTAACCAGCATTGCTTGTGCATTAGTAGGATGCGGCCCAATCTTAACCTCAAACCAAGATAGCGTAAAAGAGAGACGATATGATAATGGACAGTTAGCTATTCAAGCGACTTATTCAAAAGATAATAAAAGAGATGGATTAACAAAAGAGTGGTATGAAAATGGTAATTTAAAAAGCCAAGGCAGCTATAAGGCTGGGGTAAAAGTAGGCACTCATAAAACTTGGTATAAAAATGGTCAGTTAGCATCTAGTATTGATTATTCAGATGGCAAAAAAGATGGTAAATTAATAGAATATAGCGATACTAATATAAAATTAAAAGAAGAACATTATAGTGATGACAAGCTTGATGGTGTTCAAAAATATTGGTTTAGTAATGGAAAGTTAAAAGGTAGAGGCCACTCAAAAGATGGAGTTCCACATGGCAAATTTGATACATATTACGAAAATGGAAATTTGCAAATGAGAGGCGAATATAATATGGGAAAAGCTCACGGTATTCAAAGTACATATTTTGAAAATGGAGCTAAGCAAAGTCTTGTAGAGTATGACAATGGTATCCAAACTGGAGTTGCAAAAGGATGGTATATAAATGGCTCAAAGGCTGCTATTGGAGAGTATAAGAACGGAAAAGAAGATGGCAAATTTACTATATGGTATCCAAATGGGGAGTTAAAATTTGTAGGAAAATATAAAAATGGCAATAAAATAGGCAAGCATCAATTTTATTCTGAAGATGGATTTTTATATTTAGAAGAACAATATAATAACAATGGGGAAAAAGATGGCACTTGGAATAGATATGATAAATCTGGAAAAATTATAGAGAGTGTAAAGTATAAAAATGATAAATTACTAAAGTAACAATTAGTCTCAAATGAGACTAATTGTTATAAAATTAGAGAAAATACGATACCGCAAATTAATAGCGGAATATTAAAAAATATAAAAGTTGGCACACAGGTATCATATATATGATTGTGTTGGCCATCAGCATTTAGTCCAGATGTAGGCCCAAGAGTGCTATCACTAGCTGGACTTCCTGCATCTCCTAAGGCAGCAGCAATACCTATAAGCAAGATAGTAGCAGCATGACTAAACTCTAATGAAATACAAAGCGGTACATAAAATGCTGCAATAATAGGAATAGTACCAAAGCTAGTACCAATTCCCATAGTTACAATAAGCCCAATAATAAGCATAATAATGGCTCCACCAAGCTTGCCTCCACTAATTACTGAAGCAAATTCGACAAGCTCGGCTATCCCACCAGTCTCTCTAATAACAGATGCAAATCCAGCAGCAACTAACATAATAAACGCTATAAATGCCATCATACTTAGGCCATTTTCCATAACTTTATCAATCTTTTTATACTCAATACCGCCAAAAATTACCATAAAAATGAGCCCTAAAAGCCCACCAAGAGGAAGAGATCCACTCCATAATTGCACGCCAAAAGCGATGATAGCACCAATTAATAAAATCCACTCTTTTTTGCTCATTTTAATATCAAGCTTGCTATCATAAAGCTCTTTAGATTCTATCTGGTTTTGGTGATAGATGCGTGGTTTGCGATAGTAAAAAATAGCTAAAAATAGCCCAATTAGCATTGATAATCCGCCTAGCCACATTACTGAGCTTATTTGTGTTAGATTGGTTTCTAGTCCATTTTGACTTATCTCTTTGGCTAAGATATTATGAAAAATTAGGCCAAAACCTATTGAAGCACTCACATATGGTGCTTTAAGCCCAAATGTCAAAGCACATGCTACAGCGCGTCTATCGATTTGTAATTTATTCATTAAGGCTAAAAGTGGCGGAATAAGAATTGGTATAAAAGCAATATGAACAGGGATTAAATTTTGTGAAAAACATGAGACAAAAGCTATGGTAAGTACAAACCAAAATAGCTTTTTACTTATTAATTCACTTATATAATGAATTAAGATAGCAGTTAGATTGCTCATAGCAATAGCAGCGGCTAACGCACCAAGAAGAATATAGCTAAGAGCAGTCTCAAGATTGCCTTGCATGCCTTTAATTAAGATATTTATAGTGGTGATTAAATCTATATTTGCACTAATTCCAGCTACTAAAGCAGATACAAGGATAGCTAATAAGATATTAAATCTTAACAAACACAAAGCGCACATAACAATCACGCTAATAACTACAGGATTTAAAAGAAGCATTATTTACCTTTTTGTTTTCATTTAAGCTGTAATTATACAAATTTTTGGCTTAAATTGCTTAACTATATTAACTTAAATTTTATTAAAATTCAGTTTAAGTTAAAATACAATTGGATAAAATCTTATATTTTGTTATTTTTGAAAAAAGAGAGTCGATGAGCGAGATTATTGGATATAATGTAGATGGGCAAATAGTAGATACTCAAAGCTACGCCGGAGGTGGTATTCCGATCAAATTTGATAACTCTAAAGAGGCGCTAGAGATTATACGCCACTCATGTGCGCACCTTATGGCTGCAGCGATTAAAGAGCTTTATCCTGATGTTAAGTTTTTTGTTGGGCCTGCAATTGAAGATGGATTTTACTACGATATGCGTGTAAGCAAGAGCAATGGTAGTAAGCTAGGCGAAGATGATTTAGCTGCAATAGAAAAAAAAATGAAAGAGTTAGCTCTTGCTAAAACAGCGATTGTAAAAATAAACTCAACTAAATCAGAAGTAGCTGCAAAATACGCCGATGATGATTTAAAGCAAGAGGTATTAAAAAGAATACCAGATGGAGCTGTAAGCCTGTATTCTCAAGGAGGATTTGAAGATATCTGTCGTGGGCCACATATTCCAAATACCATTTTTGCTAGATTTTTTAAACTTACTAGAATAGCTGGGGCATATCTTGGTGGAGATGAAAATCGTGAGATGCTAACTAGAATTTATGGTACGGCTTATGCGGATAAAGAGAGCTTAAATGAGCATATTAGAATTATAGAAGAGGCTAAAAAGCGTGACCATCGTAAACTTGGCACAGAGATGAAATTTTTCACTTTTGATGAGAGTGTAGGTGTAGGATTGCCAATTTGGCTACCAAATGGATCAAGACTTAGAAGCCGCTTAGAACATAAACTATATCGTACTCATAGGCTTCGTGGATATGAGCCAGTGCGTGGGCCAGAGATTTTAAAAAGCGATGCATGGAAGACAAGTGGCCACTATGCTAATTATAAAGAAAATATGTATTTTACTGTAATTGATGATCAAGAGTATGGTATTAAGCCAATGAATTGCGTAGGCCATATTAAAGTTTATCAAAGCGAGATTAGAAGCTATAGAGATCTTCCGCTTAAGTTTTTTGAGTATGGTGTAGTGCATAGACACGAAAAGAGTGGCGTGTTGCACGGGCTATTTAGAGTGCGTGAATTTACTCAAGATGATGCACATCTATTTTGTATGCCAAGCCAGATTAAAGAAAATGTTTATGAGATTTTAAGTTTTGTTGATACTCTTATGAATGCGTTTGGATTTAGCTATGAGATGGAGATTTCTACTAAACCAACTAAGGCTGTTGGCGATGATGAGGTATGGGAGATCGCTACAAAAGCATTAAAAGATGCTTTAGATGAAAAGGGATTAAAATATGGTATTGATGAAGGTGGCGGTGCATTCTATGGGCCAAAAATCGATATCAAAATTACAGATGCCCTTAAAAGAAAATGGCAATGCGGTACTATTCAAGTAGATTTTAACCTTCCAGCAAGATTTAATCTAGAGTATATCGATGAAAATAATGAAAGAAAACAGCCAGTTATGCTTCATCGTGCAATTTTAGGAAGTTTTGAGAGATTTATTGGAATTTTACTTGAACATACTGCTGGTGAATTGCCATTTTGGATTGCACCAACTCAGGTTGTGATCATACCAATTGGTGAAGCTCATCAAGAGTATGCTAAAGAGATTTATGCAAAATTACTTGATATGAATATAGATAGCGAAATCTTTAGCAAAAATGAAACATTAAATAAAAAAATTAGAAACGCAGAAAAACAAAGAGTACCTATGATAATAGTACTTGGCGATAATGAGGTGGCAAATAGAGGTGTAGCACTGCGCGATCGTAGAGCTAGAGAACAAAAGGATATAAGTCTAGATGATTTTTATAGCTTAGTCCAAACCAAATTAAACGAGGTGAATATTTGAGTAAAGATAAAGAGGTTTATCTAAACGATGAAATTCGCGCAAGCGAGGTTAGATGCGTAGGAGATGATGGCACTGCGTATGGTGTTATCAGTAGAGATGAAGCGTTAGATATTGCTAATAAAATGGGATTAGATCTAGTTTTAATAGCAGCTGATGCTAAACCACCAGTATGTAAGATAATGGATTATGGCAAATTCCGTTATCAACAAGAGAAAAAGCAAAAAGAGGCTAAGAAAAAGCAAAAAGTAATCGAGATAAAAGAGATTAAACTTTCAGCCAAAATTGCACAAAATGATATAAACTATAAGATAAAACATGCTCAAGAGTTTTTATCTGAGGGCAAATATGTTAAATTTAGAGTATTTTTAAAGGGGCGTGAGATGTCTACCCCAGAACTTGGCGTAAATATGCTTGAAAAGATTTGGGAGATGGTTCAAGAGTATGCTGATAGAGACAAAGCGCCTGTTTTAGAAGGGCGTTATGTAAATATGCTTGTTACACCTAAAAAGTAAATATAGGAGGAAGTTGCGGATTATAATGTTGTATTAGTATCTGTAAAAGATAAAATTCCTGGCAATAGCTTGGCTATATTGTCAGAAAGATTAAAAAATGCATCAAATGATAAGTTACAAAGTATAGGATTGTTAAATTTTAAAAGTCCTATAGTTGGGCTTTTGCTTGGTATATTTTTTGGTGCGCTTGGTATAGATAGATTTTATAAAGGCGATGTAACCTTAGGTGCTGTAAAGCTTGGTCTTTTTATTTTAGGTCTTATAACTACATTTATTTATATTGGTATTTTTATCTTATTTATAGTGTGGGTTTTGGCTATTGTAGATCTATTTTTAGTTTTTACAGGGATTAAAAAAGATAATTTAAATAAGATTAATTCTTTACTAATTGCATAATAAATTATTTTACACCCAAATTTATTTGGGTGTAAAAACTTCCAATCGATTTACTGATAAATATTCGTTTTAATTAAGATAATTTGATTTTAATTACAACTTTACAAGTCATACAAGAGAATTTTTTACCTTCTACGATCTTCTCATGGATATGGCTAGGTACTAAGTGAATTTTATGCGAACAACCACATGTATATCTATATTGTTTAGGTTTTTCTTCTACTAGTTCTTCTTCTGTATGTTGTAGTTGAGCTTGACGCCACTTTTCTATTTTAGCATCCTCTTTTAAAATATGTTCTACTAGCCACTTTTCAGCAATTAATAAAAGATTTTCTTTTAAATCATTTACATTTTTGGCAGTTTTGATTAGACCTGCCATACTAGCGATAATATCTTTATGGATCATAGTGTGTTCGTGTAGGTTTGGGTAGCCGATTAACTCCATATACTCTTGTTCATCTTTGAAATGCTCTTTCATATATTCAAAAAATTCAGCAACAATATCACGAATCTCTTCACGGGATACATTTTTATTTGCATAAATAAATGATTTTTTGGCAAGATCAAATAGCTTTTGATGTTGTAAATCTATATCTGAATTGCCAATGCTATATTTATCGTCCCAGCTAGGTACCATTTCAAACTCTCTATGAAAAATTATAATCTGTCTATTATACTAAATTTTATGCTATGTTTAGCTGAAAATTTTTTAAATAAAAGAAAAATCGTGAATAAATTTTATAAATTTAGTATGATATTTCCAAACGTTATCTTATTGTCACAAATAGCAACTTCAAACTCATCTTTAAAATCAACAATCCTAGCAAGAGAATAGCCGCTAAATTTATTAGCGACAAATCCATTTTTAAGCGTTAAAATCCTACTACTTAAGAGTTCTTCATCTATGATTTTGGCACTTATTATACCAAAATTTGAACTATCAACGCTATAAATAAATCTACTATTATCGGTTATCTCATCGCATTCAAGCTCAAAATTTAGATATTTAAATTCATCTAAAATTCCAAACCCTAGCTCTAAAATACTTAAATTTGAGTAGTCTAAAATTTTAGCTAAATCACCAATATAGTATTTACCAGCTTTAAATTTAGCATTTATCATACAGGAATTACCCTAATATTTGGACTTAGGCTCTCTTGCAAGATATTTTCAATCGCATATAGCGTTCCAGTTGATCCACTAGCACACCCACTACAAGCACCTAGATATCTAATATATATATCGATTCTGCTTTCTTCAGATTTGATATCTAATATTTCCATATTTCCGCCATCCATCTCTAGCATTGGTCTTACATGCTCATCGATAATAGCCTCTACTGCTTTTAGCTGTTTTACTACTGTTAGCTCCTCAAAGCTTAGATCGCTATCTACGCCGCTTCCGCTTATTTTAGCATCAGCTATAGCTTTCATTCTTTCAGCTTCCATTTCAGATCTTACTTCAGCTAAAATATCTACTAGGTAGTACTCTCTTTTTTCATGGCCACCAGGCTTAATGCAAGATTTACAAAATGCTCCAGCTTTTGTGTATTGAGTAATTTCTTCTACTGTTGTAAGATCGTTTAATCTTATTACCTCTTTTATTGTACCAAGGCTAACTCTAGCACACTCACATACTATAATCTCATCTTCAAAGTGGTCTGGATCAACGCCTTTATAGCTAGCAGCCGCAGCTTTGATAACATCGTATGCCATTACTGAGCAGTGCATCTTTTGTGGTGGAACTGCTGGAATATCTGGATCATCACGCATAGCTTTTTCTACATCTATATTTGTGATTTTAACTGCTTGATCTACTGTTTTGCCTTTGCATAGTTCTGCCATATAGTCGCTACTTGCAATTGCTGTACCACAACCAAAGCTTTTAAATTTAGAATCTTTAATAATATCAGTAGTTTCATCAACAGCCCAATATAGTCTAACTGCATCACCACAGCTCTCAGCGCCATGATCTGCAACTATTAGCTTACAGCCTAGAGCTTTAGCATCTTCTTCTGTAATTTCACCCATATTTTTTGGTGCGTTCATCGCATTTTGAACTTTTTGAGAGTACTCTTCCCATATATTTCCGCTTATTAAATTACCTTTTGCCATATTATTATTTCCTTTATAGTCCTGATTTATGCCATTCTGGGGCGTATGCATAGCTACTTGATATGCTTCTTAGTCTATGTACAGCATGTTTAATTTTTTCTATTGTATAATCTATCTCTTCTTCAGTATTAAAGCGTGATAGTGATAGTCTAAGCGCAGTATGTGCTAATTCGCTATCAGCACCGATGGCTTCCATTATAGGATTACTTTCTAAATCCTCGCTCGCACAGGCTGAGCCAGTACTTGCTGCTATACCAGCTTGGTTTAGATCCCATAGCATTGCTTCACCCTCTACACCTTTAATGCTTGCTAGAATTGTATTTGGCACACGATTGGCTCTATCGCCTACTACTGTAATATCTGGGAGTGATAATAGTGCATCTTCTAGCTTATTTCTTAATCTTCCTACATGGCTTTGTTCAAAGGCTAGGAATTTATTTGCATTTTCTAATGCTTGACCCATTGCTACTATACCAGCAACATTTAATGTACCACTTCTGCGTCCGCCCATATGTTCGCCACCATGAAGTAAGCTAGTAAGCGGTATTGAGTTTTTGATATATAGAGCGCCTACTCCTTTTGGTGCGTGGAATTTATGTCCTGAAAAGCTTAAAAAATCAACATTTGCATCTTGTACATCTACGGGAATTTTGCCTACTGCTTGAACTGCATCGGTGTGAAAAAGTGCGCCAAATTCATGTGCTACGCTAGCTAGCTCTTTGATTGGAAAGATCATACCAGTTTCGTTATTTGCCCACATTACACTCACAAGTGCAACATCATCACTCATCACATTGCGTAGATCGTCTGCAGTGATAATTCCTTGATTATTTACATCTACTTTAGTAATCTCTACACCAAGAGATTCTAAAAATGCACAGGTAGCACCGATAGCTGGATGTTCTACTGTAGTTGTAACTATACGCTTTTTATCGCCTTTTAATATTTTATCAAAATATATACCTTTTAATACCCAGTTATTGCTCTCAGTGGCACATCCAGTTATTACTATATCATCATTATCAGCTGCATTTATACCAGTATAGAGCTGATCTAGCGCCTTGCGAAGTGCTGGATGTGTTTGGCTTCCGTAGCTGTGAAGTGAATTTGGATTGCCAAATTTCTCACCAAGGAATGGAAGCATCAACTCTAAAGCCTCAGGGTCAATCATCGTTGTTGCATTGTTGTCTAAATAAACTTTCAAAACTATCCTTCCTCTTCCTAAAATAATTAGGATAAACTTTATCTTTTTACTGTGGAATAATATACTATTTTACATAAATTTTGTATAAAAATTAAGTAAATATTTTATAAATTTGGATTATATTTTATTAAATTTGAATTTGCAATGCTTTTTATGGCTATAAATGCTAATTTTAATTATAAAGAAAAGCAAATTTGAATTTATATTATGTTAGAATCCATGGATTATAACTCTTTAAGGATATTTATGCAACTTTCAAAATATAATGCAAGTGGTAATGATTTTGTCATATTCCAAGCAATTGATAATAGCTATTTTAACTCTATTGATCGATCAAACCTGGCAAGAAAGCTTTGTGATAGATTTAGCGGTATAGGCGCTGATGGAATGATAGTAATTAAGCGCGCAAACAGCAAATGCGATTTTGCGTGGGAGTTTTATAATAGCGATGGTAGCGAGGCTGCGATGTGTGGCAATGGTAGTAGAGCGGCTGCTTTATATGCGTATAAAAATCAAATTTGTTCTAATGTTTGCTCTTTTGAGACTAAAGCTGGAGTTATAGCTGCTACAATAGAAGAAAATAGCGTAGAAGTAGCCCTAAGTGAGCCAAAAAAATTAAGCGAACCATTTAGTAAAATGGGTCTTGAGTGGAGTTTTTATGATACTGGAGTGCCGCATTTAGTAAGTTTTGTAGATGATTTAGAGGTATTTGATTTAGAGGTATGCAAGGCGATGAGAGCTAAGTATAATGCCAATGTAAATTATGCCAAATTTGATGGTAAAAGATTGCTAGTAAGGACATTTGAGCGTGGTGTAGAAAATGAGACAAACGCTTGTGGAACCGGTATGGCAGCGTCGTTTTTTACTGGATTTGAAAGATTTGAACTTAGTAGTAGTGTGGAGGTTGTGCCAAAAAGTACAGAGATTTTAAATCTTAGATTTGATGGCAGAACAATCCACTTTAAAGGCAAGGTTTGTCATATTTTTGATACAGCGATATATTAGAAATTTAGATAAATTCAAGTAAAATTAGCCAAAATAAAAAGGATAAATTTGAAAAATATAAGCGTAGCTCACTCACCAGATGCTGATGATATATTTATGTATAGTGCGATAAATTTAGGTTGGGTCGGTAGTGATATTTTGGAGTTTAATTCTAGGGCTGATGATATAGAAACGCTCAATCAAGGAGCTTTAAGGGGCAAATTTGATGCGACTGCTATTAGTTTTGCTCTATATCCATTTATTTTTGATGATTATGCTCTTTTGCGTACTGCTGTAAGCTTTGGCAATGGATATGGGCCAAAATTAATTAAGAAAAAAAATACAATCCTAAAGCCAAATTTTAAAGTTGCATTAAGTGGTCAATACACTACAAATGCGATGTTGTTTCGTATCGCATATCCTAAGGCTAGGATAGTTTATAAGAATTTTTTAGAGATTGAAAATGCTGTATTAAGTGGCGAAGTAGATGCTGGTGTATTAATACATGAGAGTATATTAAGCTTTAGTGATGAGTTATGCGTAGAGCGTGAAATTTGGGATATATGGTGTGAGCTTAGAGAAGATGATAGTTTGCCTTTGCCTCTTGGTGGAATGGCACTTAGACGAAGCTTGCCATTAAGCGATGCTATAGAGTGCGAAAGGGTGCTAATGAAAGCTGTGCAAGTAGCCAATGATAATAAAAATATATTAAGTAAAATGCTAATAGAGCGAAATATGGTTCGTGTAGATAATGCAAGCTTGCAACGCTATTTAGGATTATATGCCAATGCAGATTCAATCAATATGAACCAGATTCAACTTAGAGCAGTTGATAGACTTTTTGAAATTGGATATGAAAATGGTATATATCCAAATTTGATAAAAGCTCAGCCAAATCTTATTCCAACTGAATATCTACAAAGCAGGAATAGCTAATGCAGGGCGATTTAATAGGTCTTGGAGTTGAGACTTTTAAGTTGGCTTTGATGATTAGCTTACCAATGCTTATGGCTGGTTTGGTGGCTGGTTTGATAATTAGTATATTTCAAGCTACAACTCAGATTAATGAGATGACTCTAAGCTTTGTGCCAAAGATAATTTTAGTCGTAATTGTAATAATCTTTTTAATGCCGTGGATGATGGGGCAAATGATTGATTTTACTGAACGAATTTTAAATATGATACCGACATTTATCCAATGAAAATTGATTTTAGCAAGTATAGCTCTGTAAGAATTGGCGGGATTTTTGAAGTAGAAGAGATTGAATATATGATGGAGTTTGATGGAGTGATAATAGGTGGTGCTAACAATATCTTAATCTCTCCTAATCCACCTAAAATGGGTATTTTAAGTAATAAATTTAATTATATTAAGCTAGAAAATGGAGTGCTAAAAATTGGGGCTAAAACTCCAAGCTCAAAAATATATAAATTTGCTAAGGAGCATAATCTTGGTGGATTTGAGTTTGTAAAAAAAATTCCAGGTACATTAGGCGGAATGATAACAATGAACGCTGGAGTAAAGGAGTATGAGATATCAAATCAACTCTTAGAAGTAGTAACATCTAAAGGGATTAAAAAGTCTAATGAGTGCAAATTTGGTTATAGATGCTCTAGTATTGATGGGGTGATATATGAGGCTAGTTTTGAGATTACAAAAGAGTATGATGATGATCTAAGTAACCATCTAAATCAAAAGCGATCCAATCAACCAAAGAGAGCAAGCTTTGGCTCATGTTTTGCTAATCCTAAAAATGATCATGCTGGTAGGCTTATAGAACAAGCTGGATTAAAAGGGTATAGAATAGGAGGATGCGGCTTTAGCGAGTTACATGCTAATTTTTTGATAAATTATGGCAATGGAAGCTTTAGCGATGCAATGAGATTGATAAATTTAGCTAAAGAGCGAGTTAAGGAGCTTTTTGATATAGAGTTAAGATGTGAAGTGGTAATTCTTTAACTATATTTATGTTATATCAATTAGTATTTTTATACTCATTAAGTGCTTTAATTTAAGAGCTGGATTGACAATAGGTTAAATATTAGCTTTTTCGTAATCGGCTTTTGTGTTTATGTTAAAAAATTGCTGAGTGTTTTGAAATTTCACACTCTTAAATTTGCAAATTTTAGCCAAATTACTTAGGCGTAAATCGCCATTTTTTATCATTTGTCTTGCTAACTTAGCCACATTTGGAGAGTAAAATCCACATAGATAATGCATAAACTCATCATCGCTTGCTATGGCTATTTGAGACTTTTGTTTTGATAGTTCTTTAATAGTATCAATCTCTACAAATGGAGTATCTGCTGCTATTATAAATACTGGGTCTTTATAATATTTATCTAAATTTGCAACTACATAAATTGGTGCAAATTCGCTAAATTCATCTATTAAAAGTGGTAGTTTGGGATTAAATTTATCTTGTTTGCTTGCAACCTTTACATTATCAAAATGTTTGCTTAAACGCTCAAATAAAAAATGCGTAATACTAGGATAGGAGCAAAACTCTAATAAGGTCTTATCAGACCCCATTCTAGAGCTTTTGCCACCAGCTAGTATCAACGCATTTTGCATTATAAATTTCTTGGATCTACGATTTTACCAGCAATTGCACTTGCTGCAGCGACAGCTGAATTTGCTAGATAAACTTCACTTGTACGGTCACCCATTCTGCCTACAAAATTACGATTTGTTGTGCTGATACATCTCTCCCCAGCGCCTAAAATTCCCATATATCCACCAAGACACGCACCGCATGTTGGATTGCTTACTACTGCGCCAGCTTCTACAAATATATCCATTAAGCCCTCTTTTTGTGCTTGTAAGGCGATTTTTTGAGTAGCTGGAGTGATGATAAGTCTTGTATGTTTAGCTACTCTTTTGCCTTTTAAAATTTGAGCAGCAATTCTTAAATCGCTTAATCTACCATTAGTACAACTTCCAATAAATGCTTGATCGATCTTAATATCATCTTTTACAGCTTGACTTACGCTTTTACCATTGCTTGGAAGATATGGATATGCAATTACTGGTTCAAGTTTGCTAACATCGATTGTAATTATTTGATCATAGTTTGCACCTTCATCGCTATAATGAAGTTTTGGCTCGCTTCTTAAATTTACTTTACTTAAAAACTCTTTAGTGATATCATCGACTGCGATTATGCCGCTTTTACCGCCTGCTTCAATAGCCATATTACAAAGACTAAATCTACTATCCATATCTAGATACGCCATAGCATCACCAGTAAATTCAAGCGCCTTATAAAGAGCACCATCAACGCCAATCATTCTAATAACTTCTAAGATTAGATCTTTACCATAGATGTGATCGCCTGGTTTGCCTACAAATTCAACTTTTATCGTTGGTGGTACTTTAAACCAGTTTTTACCTGTTATCATTGCATATGCTAAATCAGTACTTCCCATACCAGTACTAAATGCACCAATAGCACCATGAGTACAGGTGTGAGAGTCAGCTCCAATGATAACATCGCCTGGAACTACTAGACCTTTTTCAGGCATTAGTGCATGTTCAATACCCATATCTTTTTCATCAAAGAAATTTGGTAAATCATGCTCATAAGCAAAATCTCTGCTTATTTTAGCTTGATTGGCACTCATTATATCTTTTGCTGGGATATAGTGATCCATCACAATGGCAAAACCATTTGGATTGGCTAGTTTTTTAGCTCCACTTTCTTTAAAAGCTTTGATAGAAATTGGCGTTGTAATATCATTGCCAATTACCATATCAATGCTACTCTCTACGATTTGACCAGCGCTTACTTTTTTGCCTACATGTTCGCTAAAAATTTTCTCAGTTATTGTCTGCTTCATACACTTCCTTTTTAACCAAATTTGGACTACATTGTAGCAAAATTTTGGTATAATCGTGCTTATGAAATACAAAATTTTAACCCAAATATCAGAGTTCTTGTCTAAATTTCGCAAAATTTCATCTATTAAAAGAGTTGGCGATTTAATGATTGCTATTAAATTTGATGGTGATTATGAGCTTATTTTTGATTTAAATAAATCAAATTCAGCTATTTATAAAAGTAATCAAATTCAGATTAAAGAGTACAAAGCACCATTTGATATTTTACTTAAAAAGCGTCTAAACTCAGCTAAAATTTTAAATATTAAAACGCTTAAAAATAATAGAATTTTAGCTATAAATGTATCCTTTACTGGTTCATATAAGGAGCTTATTAGCACTTTATATCTTGAATTTACTGGACGATTTACTAACGCGATTATCTGCGATGAAAATGGGGTAATCTTAGAGGCTTTACATCATTTTGATAATTCTACAAGAAGTATAAAAGTTGGTAAGGTTTTAACTTTGCTTGAAGGGATAGAGATAAAAGAAAAACCAAGCCAAATTATAGAGAATTTTGATGAGTATTTTCAAGATGAATTTGCTAAAATTTCTTTAAAAAATCTAGAGCAAATTAAAGCAAACAAAATAGCAAATATAAATAAAAAAATTGAGATTTTAAACTCAAATTTAAATACACTCCAAACAAGCTATGAGCTTAATAATAGAGCAAATGAGCTAAACCAAAAAGCAAATTTAATAATTGCAAATTTGCATAATTTAAATGATTATGATAGAGATTTAAAGCTTATGGATTATAATGGTAATATTATTCAAATTGCTATTGATTCTTCACCAAAAATTGCTGCAAATGAGATGTTTAAAACTAGTAAAAAGCTACGCCAAAAGGCTGCAAATATAGAGATACAAAAAGAGAATTTAATCACTAAATTAGAATTTTTAAATTCATTAAAAAATGCTATAAATGCTAGCAAGGATGCTAATGAAATTGAGATTTTATCTCCTAAAAAGCAAATACAAAAAAGCGAGGCTAAATTTAGTGATTTAGTAGAAAATTTCTATATAAATGGGTATAAAATTAGTCTTGGTAAGAGTCAAAAAGGAAATGAGTTTTTGCTAAAAAATGCTAAAAAAGATGATTTTTGGTTTCATTTAAAAGATAGAGCTAGCACACATGTTATTGTTAAATCTAATAAGCTAAATTTAAGCGAGGAAATTACGCTATTTGCGGCCAAGCTTTGCGTTCAATTTAGCTCTAAATCAAGTGGAACATATGAGGTTGATTATACTAAAAGACAAAATGTAAAAATCCAAAATGGAGCCTTTGTAAATTATATAAATTATAAAACTAAGGTAATTAAAATTTAAAGGAAAAATATGGTAAAAGTGGAGTTTTTAGGCCCTATTGGAGTTAAGCCTATGGAGTTAGATGTAAAAAATTTAGGCCAATTAAAAGATATATTATCTCAAAACGATGAGATATCAAAATGGCTTAAGCTTTGTGCTGTTGCTTTAAATGATGAGATAATTAATGATATAAATACAGAGCTTAAAAGCGGAGATAGAATCTGTATTTTACCACCAGTTTGTGGAGGTTAAGATGGAAATTTATGATGGCAATCTAGACGCAAATGAAATAACTAGCCGATGGTATAGCGATAATAAGCTCAAAAATTATGGAGCTATTATGAGTTTTGTAGGCGTGGTAAGAGATGAAGGCGGCATAAGTGGGCTTAGTTTTGATCTATATGAACCGATTTTAAAAACGTGGTTTAATAAGTGGCAAGAAAGAGCAAAATCACAAAATGCTATAATTTTAATGGCACATAGCAAAGGAGATGTAGCGGTGCATGAAAGCAGCTTTATAGCTGGAGTTTGTAGCCCACAAAGGAAGGTTGCGCTAAAGCTTATAAATGAATTTGTAGAGGATTTTAAGGCAAATGCACCAATATGGAAATATGATTTAATAGGCCAAAAGAGAGTCTATGCTCTTGAGCGAAGTCAAAAACTGCAAAATGCAGGTATCTTAGCCTAAATATATAAAGGGATAAATTTGAGATACAATCTAGTAGCTATAGCAAGTTTTATCATTATTATAGGTGGGCTTAGTCTTGCTAGTTCTATTGTTGTGCCGTTTTTGCTAGCTGTATTTATTTCAATAATAGTATATCCGGTATTGGAGTTAATGAGCAAAGTGCATATTAATCGCTTTTTTGCTTTTATAATTTTGATTGGGATTTGTGGTAGTGGGCTTTGGATTTTAGGTAATGTGATTGCTACAGCGCTTTTAGGATTTAGTGCAGACTTGCCAATATATAAAGCTAAGATTGATATATTTATAGATAATCTTGTAATATATATAAAAGATAATTCAAATATCGATATAAGCAATAATATATTAAGTTTTATCAATATAGATAAGTTAATTGCTACTACATCAAATTTGATTGTACAAACTGGAAGTATAGTTACTCAATCATTTTTAGTATTTTTACTTTTGGCATTTATTTTGTTTGAGGTTCAAATATTTAAAGATAAGGTCGCATACTTTGCATTAAAAAACCCTTTAGCTTCAGATATTGCAAGTACATTTATATCAAATTTAAAACGCTACTTAGCTATCAAGACAATTTCATCAATTGCCACAGGCGTGATAGTGTGGATATTTTTAATCTTATTTGATGTGCCTTATGCTCCGCTATGGGCTGTTCTTGCTTTTATTCTTAATTATATTCCAACAATTGGCTCTATAATAGCAGCAATTCCTGCAATTTTAGTTAGCTTAGCAGTTAATGATCTTAGTAGTACGCTTTGGCTAACACTTATATATTTAGTATTAAATATTGCCATTGGTAATTTTATTGAGCCTAAATTTCTTGGAAAAGAACTTGGAATATCTACTTTAGTAGTAATTTTGAGTCTATTATTCTGGGGATTTGTTTTTGGTATTGGCGGAATGTTTTTGGCTGTACCGCTTACTATGAGTATCAAGATCGCTCTAGATGCAAATCCAAAAACTAAATCCATATCAATACTGTTAAGCAATTAAGAAAAATAATAGATAAAAAAGCTTTAAATCCCCTTTTTAGGGGATAAATTTCAATAGAGGTTAAATTAAAATAATATAAAAATTAGATGTATTTATAACATTTTATAAAAAATTATACTCTTTTAAAAGCCCAAAAATCCATAATCGCCAAATTTTAACCCCCGTAAATTCAGCATTTGAAGCTATTTTTTTAAATTTTCAAAATAGATTAAGTATTAAGAGATTAGAATTTTCACTGAAATTATTTATCAAGGAGATAAAATGGGTACAAGAAAAGAACACGATTTTATCGGTGAATTAGAAATCAGCGATGATGTGTATTATGGTGTCCAAACTTTTAGGGCTGTTGAGAATTTCAATATATCTCATGATAGGTTAAAAAACTTTCCTAGGTTTGTTCGTGCTTTAGCAAGAGTAAAAAAAGCAGCCGCAATGGCAAACTGCGAATTAGGTCTTTTAGATAAAGAAAAAGAGAGCGCAATTTTAGCAGCTTGCGATAAAATTTTAGCTGGTGGGTATTATGATCAATTTGTAGTAGATATGATCCAAGGTGGTGCTGGTACTTCTACAAATATGAACGCTAATGAGGTTATTGCTAACCTTGCACTTGAGCATTTAGGTCATAAAAAAGGTGAATATCAATTCCTTCATCCAAATGATCATGTAAACTTAAGCCAAAGTACAAATGATGCATACCCAACTGCACTTCATCTAGCTTTACATGATTATCTAACTGACCTAGCTACAGCTATGGGTTATCTAAAAAAATCATATGAGAGAAAAGCTGAAGAATTCAAAGATGTATTAAAAATGGGTAGAACTCAACTTCAAGATGCTGTACCTATGACACTTGGTCGTGAGTTTAAAACATTTGCTGTAATGATAGGTGAAGATATAGAAAGAATTCTAGAAGTTAGAAAGCTTGTATTAGAAGTTAATCTAGGTGGTACAGCTATTGGTACTGGTATTAACTCTCACCCAGATTATCCAAAAGTGGTGGAACAAAAACTAAGAGAAGTAACAGGCCATGACTATAAAGTAGCTGAAGACTTGATAGAAGCTACACAAGATACTGGTGTATATGTACAAATCTCAGGTGTTTTAAAAAGGGTAGCAACAAAACTATCTAAAGTATGTAACGATTTAAGACTTCTAAGCTCTGGTCCAAAATGTGGTCTAAATGAGATTAATCTACCAAAAATGCAACCAGGTAGCTCAATTATGCCAGGTAAGGTAAATCCAGTTATTCCTGAAGTTGTAAATCAAGTTTGTTATTCAGTTATTGGATCAGATGTTACAGTTACTTTTGCTTGCGAAGGCGGTCAATTACAACTAAATGTATTTGAGCCAGTTGTGGCTTATAGCTTATTTAATTCAATTATTATGCTTGAAAAAGCTATGAAAACTCTAGCTGATAAATGTATAGATGGCATTACAGCTAATGAAAAAATTTGTAGCGATTTTGTTTATAATTCAATTGGTATTGTTACAGCGTTTAACCCATATATTGGTTATGAAAAATCAGCTAGCATTGCTAAAGAAGCTCTTCAAACAGGTAAAAGCGTTGCAGATATATGCTTAGAGCGTGGATATTTAACAAAAGAAGAGATTGATAAAATTCTAACACCTGCTAATATGCTTAATCCGCATATGGGTGAAAATAAATAATTTAAATTTCGTTTCAAAATTTGCTAAGAGTCAATCTCTTAGCAAGTAAAATAAAAGGAGAATCTATGGATTTTGTATTGATTTTACAAATCATTGTTCTACTAGGCGCTATCTTTGTAGGTATTCGTCTTGGTGGTATCGGTATTGGTTACGCCGGTGGTATCGGTGTTGTTATTCTAGGTCTTTGTCTAGGCATGAAGCCAGGATCTATCCCTTGGGATGTTATCCTAATTATTATGTCAGTTATTGCAGCTATTTCAGCTATGCAACTTGCTGGCGGTCTTGATTATTTAGTTCAAATAGCAGAGAAAATTCTACGCTCAAATCCTAAATATATCAACTTCCTAGCTCCAACTGTTACATACTTTTTGACAATTTTAGCAGGTACAGGCCATACAGCATTTTCTATGATTCCAGTTATCGTAGAAGTTGCTAAAGAGCAAAATATTAAACCTTCAGCTCCACTATCAATTGCTGTTGTATCTAGCCAAATTGCTATTACTGCTAGCCCAGTTAGTGCTGCTGTTGTATATATGACAGGTGTTCTTGAGCCACTTGGCTGGAGTTATCCAACTCTAATTGGTTTATGGTTAGTAACTACATTTGCTGGTTGTATGCTTACAGCTCTTATTATTACACTATTTGCTGACCTTGATCTAAGCAAAGATCCAGTATATCAAGAGCGTCTAGCTCAAGGTTTAGTAAAACCTTCAGTTGGTGTACAAAATAAAGAGCTTAAACCAGGTGCGAAACTTTCTGTAGGTATATTCTTAATTGGCGTTTTACTAGTTGTATTATATGCTACAGCTATCTCTAAAGTTGGCGGCAAACCTGTTCTTATTGAAAATGTAATTGTTCCTAGAGATGCAGCGATTATGAGCTTTATGCTTGGTGTGGCTACATTTATTACAATCTTTTGTAAAATCGAAGTTGGCAAAGTAGCTGATACAAGCGTATTTAAATCAGGTATGGTTGCTTGCGTTTGTGTTCTTGGTGTTGCATGGCTTGGTAATACATTTGTTGGTGGCTATACAAACGAGATTAAAACTCTAGCTGGTGATTGGGTTAAAGCTGTTCCTTCACTACTTGCTGTTATATTCTTCTTTGCTGCTATGCTTCTATACTCTCAAGCAGCTACTGCAAAAGCAATTACTCCAGTGGTGGTAGCAGCTCTAGGTATTAGTGCAACAAACCCAGGCGATGCATATATGCTAGTTGCATCTTTTGCTGCTGTATCGGCTCTATTTGTTTTACCTACTTATCCTACACTTCTAGGTGCTG